>JBGPGZ010000415.1:0-4363 GCA_041484175.1 Cyclobacteriaceae bacterium
ATGGTCCTCACTGCAATATACCGTTTAGGCCGGACGAGCCTCAAGAGTTTTTGGATGGTATTCTCGGGGGCGGTGTTGTTTATGACCTCGGATTCCTTCATAGCCATTAACAAGTTTTTGAATCCGATATCCAAAGCCTCTTTTTGGATCATCGTCACCTATTGCACCGCCCAGTTTCTTATTGTGCAGGGCATTCTTTTGCACAAACGGCAGACTTAGTACTCGTAAGAGCGGATTGTTTCACTTTTTTTCAGGAATTCATTGAATTGCTCTAACTGCGTATCCCGGCCAAAGACTTCATAGACAATTGTGGAGTATTTTGCAAACTTGAGATCGCGCTTCCGTGTGAAACCAAGCTTTAATTTCTGAATTTCCCGGACGATCTTTTTTTCAGTTTCATGATCTCCCTCAAATGAAATTCTATACGTGCGGGTTTGATGCCACTTTTCCATCACCAGCTGGAGTTTTTCGAACGCAATCAGCACGATTAACACAATGCCTGAACCGATCAGTGCAATAAAGTACTCTCCCGCTCCGACAGCCATACCGAGGGCTGCCGCTATCCAAATAGTCGTTGCCGTTGTAATGCCCGTAATACTCAAGCCATCTTTGAAGATCACTCCGGCACCAAGAAAACCAACGCCGGTGACGATGGTTGAAGCGATCCGGTCGGGGCTGCTACCGCCTATGCTCAGGGAAATTTGTGTAAAAATGGTCGAACCCAGGCAAATCATAATGATGGTCCGAAGTCCTGCTGCTTTGCTCCGGTACTCGCGTTCCAACCCAATCGCTGTGCCAATGCCAAATGAAAGAAGTAGCCGGAAGAGGATTTCAGTATCGCCGTGAAAATTCATGGTCGTAATTCTTTGATACTACCAAGATAAGCAGGAATTGAAGACATTAAAAAGCAGGTACAAACTCCGTTTCTTCCTTTATACTGGTAAAATGGAAGATCCAGCGGCCAGTCCCAAAGCGTTTCTATTGGATGTCAATACGGTAACGTTTTAAATGTCGCGAATACACTTAAATTATGAAAATAGGTTTATATTTGAGATCAAACAATTGAAAACATGGCGAGCGATTCATTTGTTATTGGGATTGACTATGGAACTGATTCGGTCCGGTCGATTATCGTAAATGCCCGCACAGGACTGGAAGTTGCTGCTTCGGTCTATTATTATCCCCGATGGAGGGACGGATTATATTGCAATGCCGCAAAGAATCAATTCCGGCAACATCCCCTCGATTATATCGATGGGCTTGAGGCTACGGTAAAGCAATGTATTCAGGATGCTGGGGAACAAGTGAGGAGAAATATCAAAGGAATCAGCATTGATACTACCGGATCAACACCGGTTGCCGTTGATAAAAGTGGTACGCCATTGGCCCTGACACCCGGTTTTGAGAATAATCCCAATGCCATGTTTGTGCTGTGGAAGGATCACACCTCCGTCAAAGAGGCGGGAGAAATCAATCATCATGCTGAACAATTTACCGTGAACTATCTTGACTATGTTGGCGGGATTTATTCTTCTGAATGGTTCTGGGCCAAGCTTCTGCACGTGCTGCGGGAAGATACTTTCGTTGGCCGTGCCTGTCACTCCTGGGTGGAACACTGTGACTGGATTCCTTTTTTGCTGACGGGTGGCAGAGATGCGGGTAAGCTTAAGCGAGGCGTTTGTGCGGCAGGTCATAAAGCGTTATGGTCGAAATCTTTTGGTGGCTTACCCCCGGATGAATTTTTCTCGACGCTGGATCCATTACTGAAAGGGTTTACATTACGATTATTTAAGGATACCTACACCTCGGACTGTGCTGCCGGACAGCTTAGCAGTGAGTGGTCTGAAAGGCTGGGATTACCGGATGGTGTTTTGGTTGGAATCGGCGCCTTTGATTGTCATATGGGTGCTGTTGGCGGACAAATCGAACCATATTATTTAAGCAAGGTGATGGGTACTTCTACTTGCGACATGATGGTGATTCCCCGGGAGGAGATGAGAGGTAAGTTGGTGAAGGGAATATGCGGGCAGGTGGATGGGTCGATACTTCCGGGCATGATGGGTCTCGAGGCGGGGCAATCAGCATTTGGTGATACGTACGCCTGGTATAAAAACCTGTTATTATGGCCGATCCAGAACCTGGTGCAGAATTCTTCTCTCATTACGCTAACTATTGCTGAAAAACTTAATCAGGAAATTTCTGATAAGATCATTACCGCATTAAGCCTCGACGCTTCGAACATTCCCCTCCATGAAAACGATGAGTTGGCTGTTGATTGGTTGAATGGTCGCAGAACTCCGGATGCTGACCAGCTCCTGAAGGGTGCGCTATCCGGCTTAAGTCTTGGAAGTGATGCTCCCCGGTTGTTCAAGGCATTGGTTGAAGCGACCTGTTTTGGAGCAAAAGCGATTGTAGATCGTTTTCACGAAGAAGGCATTCCTGTCAAAGGCCTTATTGGCTTGGGTGGTGTTGCCCGAAAGTCGCCTTACATCATGCAGGTGATGGCGAATGTTATGAACAAGCCAATCCGGATTCATAAATCCGAACAAACATGCGCGTTGGGTGCTGCGATGTTTGCAGCGACGCTATCCGGTATTTATCCAGGCGTGGAAGAAGCAATGAATGTGATGGGCCAGGGTTTTGACCTTGAATTTAAGCCTTCGCCTTCTCACGTTCCTTTGTATCAAAAGAGATATCAGAAGTACAAGGAGTTTGGGGTAATGATTGAAAATTCATTGAGCCATGTCCAGGTTGAACAGTTGTCGCAGCATTAATCAGTGCGGGAAATGAAAATATTGGAGTTGTACCATGAATCGAAAAATAGATATCACCTTATTCGCAAGGCGGCGTACGAGGCAAATATGCAATTGCCAAAATTAGGCCTTGTATTGTTTACTTTCGGAAATGTCAGCGTGGTAGATCGCGCGAACGGCGTTTTTGCTATCAAACCAAGTGGCGTACCCTATGACGATTTATCTCCCGATAAAATGGTAATCGTTGACTTTGAAGGAAAAACAGTGGATGGTAAGCTAAAACCATCATCGGATACAAAAACGCATGCTGTATTGTACAAACATTGGAAAAACGTTGGAGGCATTGCCCACACGCATTCGACATACGCCACAGCTTGGGCACAAGCGCAGCGGGACATACCGATTTTCGGAACAACACATGCCGATCATAATACCATTGATATCCCGTGTGCTCCTCCCATGAGTGATGAGATGATCAAAGGTGACTATGAACACGAGACAGGATTTCAAATCATGAATTGCCTGAAAGACAGAAACATCAGTTATGATGAGGTGGAAATGATCCTGGTGGGCAATCACGCTCCTTTCACCTGGGGAAAAACACCTGAAAAGGCTGTTTATAACAGCGCTGTGCTGGAGTCCATTGCGAAAATGGCAATGCTAACAGAGCAGATCAATCCAACAGCGCCCCGGCTGAAGGAAGCTTTAATAAAAAAACATTATGAACGCAAACATGGCCCGGATTCATATTATGGTCAATAGGTTTGCGATGAAAAGAATCTTATTTTCATTATGATCGACATCAAGAATCTTGAAATATGGTTTGTAACCGGGAGTCAATCTTTATACGGTGAGGAGACGCTCCGGCAAGTAGCCGTACACTCGCAACAAATTTCAAAAGCGCTGGATGGTTCTGAGAAAATCCCGGTGAAAATCATTTTCAAACCCGTCTTAAAGACCCCGGAAGAGATTTATCAATTGTGCCAGGATGCCAACACAACCATCCATTGCATCGGCATCATCGCCTGGATGCACACTTTTTCTCCTGCCAAAATGTGGATTGCCGGTTTGAAAATTCTTCAAAGACCTTTGTTGCATTTGCACACGCAATTTAATCGCGATATTCCGTGGCCGACCATTGACATGGATTTTATGAACCTGAATCAAAGCGCCCATGGTGATCGCGAATTTGGTTTCATCATGTCGCGGATGCGTTTGAATAGAAAAGTGGTCGTTGGCCACTGGCAGGATGAAAGCGTTCACGAACGGCTCAATGTATGGATACGGGCAGCAGCTGGCTGGCATGATTGGCAAGGAGCAAAATTTTGCCGCTTTGGTGATAATATGAGACATGTAGCCGTCACCGACGGCGATAAGGTTGACGCAGAAATAAAATTTGGGTATTCAGTCAACGGCTACGGCGTTGGCGATCTGGTAAAAACTATCAAAGAAGTTTCGGATGGAGATGTTTCACGGATCGTGGAGGAGTATGAAGCAAAATATGTTGTTGAGCCATCGCTGCGGAAAGGAGCAGACAGGCATGGTGCATTGCGTGAAGCTGCCAGGATTGAAATTGGACTTCGCACCTTTTTGGAACAAGGGAGCTTCAA
>JBGPGZ010000416.1:0-4363 GCA_041484175.1 Cyclobacteriaceae bacterium
CTCGCTTTCTTCGCCCGAAATATAAAGCACCTTTTGATTTTTTAAAGCCAATCCGATCTGCAACATCAGGGTGGATTTGCCAATACCGGGCTCTCCGCCGATCAGGATCAGAGAACCGGGGACGATGCCCCCGCCCAGCACGCGGTTAAGCTCCTGGTCGGGAGTAGCCACCCGCACCTCGGTTGCCGAATCGATTTCTTCCAGTGTCTTGGGTATCGCTATCCTGCTTTTGCCTGACTCCTGACGCCACCCGTTTTTGTCTGTTTCAATTTTGGTGACTACCTCCTCGACAAAGCTGTTCCAGGTTTCACAGGAAGGGCATTTTCCAAGCCATTTCGCCGATTCATAACCACAGGATTGACAGAAAAAGAGGGTTTTAGTCTTGGACACGCGATCGAATGGTTTATTAAAAGTAGGAGAAACTTAACGTTCTTTGTTTTCGGCAAGAAAAATTTCGGCACATTTGTGCCCTCAATTTTAACACCATGAAAATTCGATCTCTTTCGGTCCTCTTAACGATCTTGATCTCATGCCCTGCAATGGCCCAAAAAGCGCCATTCAAATTTGGTGATGTGTCCATGGATGAGCTAAAGATGACGAAATATGAAAAGGATTCATCCGCTGCCGCCGTTATTCTTGGTGATTACGGAGAGTCTATCATCAGTTACACCCAGGGTCTTGGTTTTCAGTTGATTTTCGAAAGGTTAACCAGAATTAAAATTCTTACAAAGGATGGATTGGACAGGGCAAACATCAGTATTCCGCTATACCATGAGGGCAGTGCCACTGAAAAATTGACGGGTCTTAAAGCCGTTACTTACAATCTTGAAAATGGCAAGGAGGTCGAGAGCAAGGCTAAAAGCGATGCCATTTTTAAAGAAAAGTATGACGCCAACCGGGACTTTATGAAAATCACCTGGCCCAATACCAGGGTGGGATCGGTAATCGAAATTACGTATAAAGTCACCTCGGATTTTCTGTTCAATTTTCAGGATTGGGAATTTCAGGATAACATCCCGGTTGTCTGGAGTGAATACCGGGCAAGAATTCCCGAATATTATACCTACGACAAATACACGCAGGGTTATGTCGCCCTTGCCGTTAATGAGGAAACGCAAATCACTAATTCTATTCATTTGACTTCAGTGGAGAGATCGGGGGGTGGATTCTCCGGGGCGCCCGTAAATTCAACTTTCAGCAACGAAACGGTGGAATTTCAGGAAAAGCATTTTCGTTGGGTTGCCACAAACGTCCCTGCCTTTACGTCCGAACCCTTTATGACGACCTACCGGGACTACGTTTCAAAAATAAATTTTGAGCTGGCATCCACAAAATTCCCAAACCAGCCTATAAAAAAATACATGGGGAGTTGGGAAGATATCAATACGCGTTACGCGGAAGATGCCGATTTTGGAGGAGAGGTTACGGGCAATGGATTTCTCAAGCGGACCGTTGAAGAAATTACGGCCGGGATAACGAGTCCCGAGGATAAAATTGGAGCGATCTTTAATTACGTTAGTCAAAACGTCGCCTGGGACGGAACCAACCGGAAATTCCTCTCGACGTCCATCAAGAAAGTACTGGAAGACAAGAAGGGCAACTCCGCCGAAATAAATCTGTTGCTGGCCTCCATGCTGGAGAAGGCTGGATTCAGCGTCTCTCCGGTTTTATTGAGCACGCGTGACCATGGGTTTCTTCGCGAACACATTCCGGTTTCTACGCAATTCAATTATGTGATTTGTCTTGTGCGATCGGGAGAAAAGTCCATTTTGCTGGATGCGACCGAAAGGCTTTTACCGTCCGGCGTGTTGCCGGAGCGGTGTTTGAATGGCAATGGTTTTGCTGTCTCAAAGGCTGGCTATCAATGGGTAAAACTTCTTTCGTCGGCAAAGTCGAAAACCCTTGTCAACGCGGACCTCACGCTGGCCAGTTCCGGGGAATTGAAAGGGAAACTGCAAATTGACAGAAGCGGATATGCTGCTTTAGGAACGCGAAAGAAATATTTTTCTAAGGGAGAATCTGACTATCTCAAGGATTTTCTCGGTAGCCGCCCATGGGAGGTTTCGAAAAGTGAGTTTCAGAATGCAAAGGAAATACAAAAGTCATTTACAGAATCGCATGATGTCACGGTGAGCGACCATGTAATGGTGGCGGGAGACGTGCTTTATGTAAATCCCTTTATCCTGCTGCGGGAGGAATCAAATCCTTTCAAGCTTGAAAAGAGGGAATATCCGGTTGATTTTGGTACGCAGATTGAAAAAATGTACCTGGGAAAATTTACTATCCCCGAAGGATTCCGTGTGGATGAAATCCCACAAAGCCGGGTGTTGGTGATGCCCGATAAGGCGGCCAAATATGTCTATAACATAACGCAAATTGGCAACACGGTCAGCATCATGAGTAATCTTCAGATTAACAAGACGCTTTTTGCACAGGAAGAATACCCTAACCTGCGCGAATTCTATAATCAGGTAATAGCCAAACAGGCGGAACAAATTGTTTTGAAGAAGAAATGAAAGAGCTAAGGAATATCCTTTTGGTGGTTGTCTTGTCCAATTGCATTTCGTCCGCTAAGGCTGGTGGCGGGGAGCCCAAGTATCCCGTGAGCGAGATTCCTGAAAACCTGAAAAAAGGTTGTTATGCAGTCGTTAGGGAAAAAAGTCAAACCTTCGACATCTACGAAATCAATAAGTCCAGTTTGACATTTCACCAGGTGGTCACTGTTTTGAATAAGAAAGGAGAGGGGGGAGCTAAGATGGCCGTTGGCTATGACAAGTACAGTCACATTGCCTATTTCAGAGGAGTCGCTTACGATGCTTCAGGAAAGATCATTAAGAAACTAAAGCAAAATGAGATCCAGGACCAAAGCTCGATCTCAGGATTTAGCTTGTTTGAGGACGATCGTGTTAAGGTGGCTGATCTTTCACAAACCACATACCCGTACACGGTTGAATTTGAATATCAGCTTGAAATGAAATTTCTTTATAGCATTCCTGATTTCCTGCTTTATGTCGACGATGAAATATCAACGCAAAAAACCAGCTACAAGATCACATACCCATCCGCCCTGCAACCAAGGTTTAAAATGTTTCAAATCGGAGAACCGAAGAAAGTAAGAGAGCCCGATGGAAGATTATCGGTGTACTGGCTATTCGAGGATATCTTGCCTGAAAAGTTTGAAAAAGATGGTCCTGACTATCATAAAACGATACCCCATATTCTGGCGGCTCCAGACCAATTTGAATACGGAGGTTACCAAGGTAGCATGGACACTTGGCAGAATCTAGGCAAGTGGCAAATCCAACTCAATAAAGGGCGCGATGTTCTGCCCGAGAAGACGATATCAATTGTGAAGGAATTGACCAAGGACCTGAAGACGAAAGAAGAAAAAGTCAAAGCCGTTTATGAATATTTACAAAATAAAACAAGGTATGTAAGCATCCAATTGGGAATTGGAGGCATGCAACCATTTGAAGCCAAGACGGTCGACGAAATTGGGTATGGTGATTGCAAAGCGCTTTCGAATTATACCGTTTCGATGTTGCAGGCGATCGGAATAAAATCCTACTATACGATCATCTACGGCGGAGTTGACAATAAACCCGTCATTCCTGATTTTGTGGGGGATTACTTTAATCACATCGTAGTTGCTGTTCCAAACGAAACGGATACCCTTTGGCTAGAGTGCACCAGTCAAACCAATCCGTTCGGTTATATGGGACGTTTTACCGGTGAGCGAAAAGCGTTGATGATTACAGAAGATGGGGGTAAACTGATAAACACACTTTCTTACCCAACCGAAAAAAATGTGCAATCGCGGACAGCGGAAGTTGTCGTGGACACAAAGGGTAACGCCACGGCAAAAGTAAAAACCACTTACTCCGGCCTCCAATACGAAAATGATGGCCTTAACTTCTATGTCAATAACGGAATTGATGAGCAGAAAAAATGGTTACAACGCCACACCGATATCCCCAGTTTTGACATCAATTCTTTCAAAATGACGAACAAAAAGAACAAAATTCCCTCGGCAATCATTGAGATAGACTTAACCTTAAATCGACTCGCTACGGTCAGCGGGAAAAGATTATTTCTTACTAGCAATCTTATGAATCGATCTACTTCAGTTCCAGAAAAAGTAGAGAAAAGAAGAACAAATGTTGTTGTCAAAATGGGATACATCGATCTGGATACGATCCGCTATCACTTGCCGGATGCACTTTATCCGGAATTCCTCCCGGAACCCATTAAAGTAAAATCCCGATTTGGCGAGTATGAGGCATCCTTTAAGCTCGATCAGGGAAGCGTCGTATATAGCCGCAAGGTGATCATGAACAAAGGCGAGTTTCCGCCTGAATCCTAC
>JBGPGZ010000417.1:0-4354 GCA_041484175.1 Cyclobacteriaceae bacterium
CCCATCAACCCGATGGCAATGGAAGCTTATAACGAAATCAAACAGCGCAACGATTTTATCATCGCCCAGAAAGAAGATCTTTTGAAAGCGAAGGAATCACTCTTCAATACCATTCATGAGATTGAAGGGGTGGCCAGCCAAACGTTCATGGATGCTTTTGGCAAAATCAAAGAACATTTCATGCGTGTGTTCCGGTCGCTATTCAATGAAGGCGACGAATGCGATCTAAGGCTGGTGGATCCCGCCAGGCCCCTGGAATCGGAAATTGATATCATCGCCAAGCCAAAAGGCAAAAGGCCACTTACCATCAACCAGCTTTCCGGCGGTGAGAAGACGCTGACCGCTACGGCCCTGCTTTTCTCGATGTACCTGTTGAAGCCGGCGCCCTTCTGTATTTTTGATGAAGTAGATGCTCCGCTGGACGATGCCAACATCGACAAATTCAACTTGATCGTCCGCAACTTCAGCAAGGACAGCCAGTTTGTCATCGTTACGCATAACAAGAGGACGATGACGAGCACCGATGTGATTTATGGGATCACGATGGTGGAGAAAGGGATTTCAAGAGTCGTTCCAGTAGACTTGAGGGAATTGGCGTAGTCATTGCCATACGTCATTACGGGGGCACCCCTTAAATCGTCATTGCGAGGGCAACCCGTTGGAGGTGTGCTCCAATGCCCCAAGCAATCTGACACTGGTACAAGTGTGGTTCCAATGCAGATTGCTTCGATCTTAATTTTCCCATCCCTCACTATTCGGCTCGCAATGACGGCTTCGTTCCTTCCGCCCAATAGATGGTGTACCACAGGGAAGCTTCGGGCATTTTTGACCAAGCTTCAAGGTGGACCATGGCCTGTTCAAATCCTGACTTGGTAATCAGCACTTCTTTTAGCAAGTGGTCTTTTGCGCCGTCTAGAATTCCTATTAGGTTGCTGGCGTACGCAGCGAACGATGGGCTTTCGGCGCTGTCTCCAAAAAATACAACGTCATTGTGAATCTGTCGAAGCCCGGCCTGATATAATAAGGAGACCAATCTCCGTCCGATGAAAGGATCATTCCCCAGCCGGTCATACGATCGGATATAGGCTTGCCAAAGACCGGAAAACCCGGGGGGCTCCGGATACGGGCATAGGCCGATGTGATCGTCATCGGCAAGAACTACTTTTCCTCCCGGCCTGATGGCTTTAATCATACCCTCAATAACGCTTTCCGGTTGATGTACGTGCTCCAGCACAAACCTTGCGTGGGCAAGATCAAAGGTTCCCCATTCTTCGTGGAGCAACTCCAAATTCTCAGCATTACCCTGCCTGAATTCAACCTGAGGCATGTTTGCCTTTTCGAGATTTTGCTGCGAGCCTTTCAGCTGATTCTTATCGCGTTCAATGCCCAGGCATTTTCCTTTTTGGCCGACTTTGTCGGCGATCGCCAGGGTGAATTGGCCCAATCCGCTCCCCACATCCAAAACAAATTCACCCCCCTTTAACGCAAGCAGATCCATGCATCGCCGGTTTATCAGGTCATTTAGTTTAGCCAGGCGAGCTTGCTCATCGGGCAAAGAACCGTGTATGTAGTTGGACATTCTGGAATTGTTATTTTAATATTAAATGCTAAAGCTAAATTGTAAATACAATAATGAAAAGCCTTTTTTTCGGATTTAGATTGTTGAATATTGGGTCTGAATTCTTAGGAGATGTTTTCGAGAACCGGTTTTCTATTTGTTTTCTGTTGGTCGTGTCTCGCAAGCGCTCAGGCGCAGTCCGACACGACCGGAATGATCGTCCCTGGCCGTACCAATAGCGCTCTTCAGCAGCCCAAGCCCTACGTTATCCTGATTTCCGCGGATGGTTTTCGTTTTGATTACGCCAAGAAATATAGTGCCAGGCATTTATTAAGAATGAGTCAGCAGGGGACCACTGCCGAATACATGCTCTCCTCCTACCCTTCTCTTACCTTTCCTAATCATTACAGCATGGCCACCGGCTTGTACCCTGCACATCACGGGTTGGTAGACAATGCCTTTTACGATGGCATAAAGAATGCGGTTTATGATATGAACGACAGAGAAAAGGTTCAGGACAGTTCGTGGTACGGTGGCGTTCCTTTGTGGGTCCTTGCCGAACAGCAAAAAATGCTGGCGGCAAGCTTCTTCTGGGTAGGTTCAGAAGCCGCGCAACAAGGTGTAAGGCCCACTTACTATTACAACTACAATGCGAATATCCCCATGCGCAGGCGTTTGCAAGTTGTTAAAGAATGGCTGCAATTGCCGGTCGAAAAACGCCCGCACCTGATCCTGTTTTATTTCCCCGAAGTGGATCATGAATCGCACAACTATGGACCCGATTCAAAAGAAACGGAAAATGCTGTCAGACTGGTCGATGAGAGTATCGGACAACTGGTGGGTACCACAGATTCACTCCGATTGCCCGTCAATTTCATTTTTGTCTCCGATCATGGGATGGCCACCGTGGATGCGGAAAACCCGCTCGCAGTGCCCTCCCTACTTCTCGATACATCGCTTTGTCGTGTCGTCTCCGGCTCGACCTTGTTGCATGTCTATGTAAAGGAAAAACAGCACATCCTGCCGATCTATCATCAGCTTCAGCAGCAAGCAAAGGATTTTGACGTGTACCTTTCGAGTGACATACCTGCCCAATGGCACTATGGCAAAAAGGATGACTTATACAACCGCGTGGGGGATATCATTATTGTTACCCGGCTCCCCAAGGTGTTTAAGATCGGGGCAAAAAAAGTGACTCCTGGAAAACATGGATTTGATCCTTCGATACCGGAGATGCATGCAACTTTTTTTGCCTGGGGACCGCAAATCAAAAAGTCTGCAACCATTAAACCTTTTGAAAACATAAATATTTTTCCCCTGGTTGCCCACATCCTGGGGTTGACCTATTCGCACCGCATCGATGGGAACTTGAGCGTATTAAAGCCTATCTTGCGATAGCTATTCAAAGTTATGAATTCGTTCCTGCGTTTCTTTGAACTAATGCCGGCCTGGCAGAAGCTGGTATGGGTTATCGGTTGTTTGATTTTTGCCTCGGTGCTGGAGGGCA
Source organism: Cyclobacteriaceae bacterium (assembly GCA_041484175.1). Classification (GTDB taxonomy): domain Bacteria; phylum Bacteroidota; class Bacteroidia; order Cytophagales; family Cyclobacteriaceae; genus ELB16-189. Next base: position 3,066 of record JBGPGZ010000417.1, read on the forward strand.
ACTACCCGCTATTTAAAAATGAAAATCAAAAATGGAAACATGCGCGTATTAATTTGCTTCTTTTGGCAGTTACCCTGACCATCAATATTATTTTTGGGATTATTACGGTAGGTGTATTCAACTGGATTCAGCGGCATAAGATCGGATTATTGTTTTACATAGAACTCCCCACCTGGACTGAACTGCTCATCTCCGTCCTTCTATTCGACTTGATCGCCCAGTATTTCGTTCATTACCTGCTGCACCGGATAAAATGGATGTGGAAACTGCATATGATTCACCACAGTGATACCAAAGTGGACGCGACTACAGGCACCTGTCATCATCCAGGCGACTATCTGGTCCGCGAATTATTTGCCCTTGGTGCCTCTATTTTGATTGGCGCCCCCATTGCCTTTTACTTTTTTTACAGAATATGCACTATCTTCTTCACCTATTTAACGCATGCTAACATTGCGATGCCACGGTGGTTGGATAAAGTGCTGAGTTGGGTTTTTATAACTCCCAACATGCACAAGTTTCATCATCACTTTGAGCGACCGTGGACCAATACCAACTATGGAAATATCTTTTCGCTATGGGACCGCATTTTTGGAACATTGGTCTACGATGACCCCAAAAAAGTAAAGTATTGATTGGATGTCCTTGATGAAACGCTGGATGAAAATATTGCCTTCCAGTTAAAGATTCCCTTTAATAAGGATATAAAAACGGACTATTGAGGAATCGTCATTCTAGCTCCGATTCCATTTTAGTCTTGCAAAAAAATGGGCACGCAACCCCGTTGGTGCGTGCCCCTCTTGGTTTACAGGGCTCCAAACTGCTTTAGGAATTTCTCTGAATTGGCCTTTACACCGGCCGGTGGGTTCATGCTCAGGGATTTTTTGAAATTGGTGATCGCGTTCTTTTTGTCGCCCTTGATGGCATAGGCCTCACCAAGGCTATCCCAAGTATTCGGGCTTTTTGGATGGCGCTGGGTATTAAGTGCCAGTATTTCAATTGCCTTGTCGTGCTGGCCCTGGTTGAGCAACTGATATCCGTATGTATTGAGTTCGGCCTCTGTTGCTATAGCGATCGCATCATTGGTAAACTTGTCGGCATCGGCGTCCTTCCCCGTCTTTCGCAGAATGCCGGCCTTTACAATAAGTGTCGGAAAGGCGTTGTTCTGCGCAATGGCTTGGTCAATCCAGGTCATTGCTTTTTCAAGGTTGACGTTATTTTGAAGCGCATAATTGGCGGCGCTTGAATAGCCCTGCCACCCAAAGCCGGTCGGGCCCTTCAGTTCCTCG
>JBGPGZ010000418.1:0-4342 GCA_041484175.1 Cyclobacteriaceae bacterium
TAATCCAAGGACGACACGATGATCAAAAAGCAACGCTCCCTCCAGGGATTTTCCAGCCAGGTTGTTGAAATAAGGAATAAACAAATCGGCCAACAAGACAGCAAGCAATCCGGATACCGCGGTGATCAGGAAGGACTCACCCAGAAATTGATAGATCAGTTGCAGCCGGCTTGCTCCTACCGATTTCCTCATCCCCACTTCGCGTGCCCGGCGCGTTGCTTTGGACGTATTGATATTAATGTAGTTGACGCAAGCAATCAACAACAAAAAGCCTGCAATGATTGAAAAGATATAAACGTACTCCATGTTGCCGCTCCGGGCAACCCGGTTTGACTCCACATTGCCTGACCGGAGGTAAATTTCGCCAAACGGTTGAAGGTACAGTTGATATTTGTCCACGCGTGTCGGCATGTGCCTCCTCATGAAATCAGGAAACTTTCGCTGGAGTTGAGCGACATTGGCCCCCTCTTTTACCAACACATAAGTGCAAATCGATTGTGCAATCCAATTGTTCATGAAGTCCATCGGCATCGCGCCTACAGACGGCACCGAAGTAACCCATGAAATCAATCCCTTAAATTGAATATGCGAGTTGCGCGGAGCCGCTTTTGCAATGCCCGTTATTTCATATTCGATATCCCCCAGACCGGTTACCGTTTTACCAACCGGATCCTCGTTACCGAAAAGAGCTTTTGCCGTTTCTTCGGTAATGACCATGGTGGAGGGCCGGCTCAATACACGCTTCGGGTCGCCGGAAATTAATTCAAAGTCAAATACTTCAAAGAATGTGCTGTCCGCAAAAGCCACTTCCCCCTCGCGGACAAGGAGATTCCTTTCTCCATGGCTCAGAACCACCTCGTTAAACCAAGGTTCAAACCGCATTACTTTTTCAACTTCCTGAAACTCGTCGACCATGGTGGGGCCCATCAGGCCTGAGCTCTCAGCCGTCAGCACTGTACCTCCCCTGGTCTCCACGGAAATCTTGTTCAACCGGTAAAGCCGGTCTTTGTTTTGATGAAAGCGGTCGAAGGACACCTCATCCAGAATAAACAGTAAGGCCAGTAAGCTGGTGGCCAGTCCGATCGTCAGCCCCGTGACGTTGATAAAAGCATGAGCTTTATTCCTCAATAAAATGCGAAAACCTGAAATCAGATGGTTCCTGAGCATGCAAGAAATTTTAAGACACCTTCCCAAGTTCGTGCCATTTGGCTAATTAAATGATAGTTAGCCATTTATAACATTTGAAAGACGTTTTGCCCGACCAAACTGCCCACCGCTAAAACACCCTGATGCCCATAAATGGACAATAAGAGCGGAGATCATAGCTCAAGTCTTTAGCTTTACAAGCGCCTAATATGATGGAAAAGAGGCAAGGAAAAGTTCTGATCGTTGACGACGACCCCTACGTTTTGCTTTCGATCAAGCTACTGCTCGAGCAGGAGTACCAGACCGTCGTCACCCTTCCTGATCCCGGCAAACTCAACGACCATTTCAAACTTTCCCCGGCGGACGTAGTGCTCCTGGATCTCAATTTTAAGCCAGGCGACATTTCTGGAAGCGAGGGCATTTCGTGTCTGAAAAAGATTCGGCAGTGGTCCCCTGAAACAGCGGTCATTATCATGACGGCCTATGGCGAAGTAAACCTGGCCGTACAGGCAATGAAGGAAGGGGCCATGGATTTTGTGGTAAAGCCGTGGCAAAATGAAAAATTAATGGCGAGCGTTCACACGGCCTGGTCGCTGAATTATGAAAAACAAACGGTAAAACAGCTTCAATCAAAAAACAAGGCGATCGTCTCCAGCACCGATCGCCGCGATGTGATGATCGGAGAATCACCGGCGATGAAAGAAATGGTCAAGACCATCGAGAAAGTCGCCGCAACGGATGCAAACATCCTGATATTGGGAGACAATGGCACTGGAAAAGAGGTTGTAGCGCGCGCCATTCATCGCAGTTCACAACGCGCCGGCGAAGTTTTTATTTCCATTGACCTGGGGTCGCTCAGCGAAAGTTTGTTTGAAAGCGAATTGTTCGGTCATAAAAAGGGCGCCTTTACCGATGCCAGGGAAGATCGCATCGGAAGGATGGAGGCTGCCGCCGGCGGCACGTTGTTTCTCGATGAGATCGGAAACCTGTCGCTTGCCCAGCAGGTGAAATTGCTGACCGTTTTACAAAACCGGAAAATCACGCGCCTGGGAACAAACCATCCGACCGACATCGATGTACGCGTCATCTGCGCCACCAATCAGAATCTTGGTAAAATGGTCAAGGAAGGAAAGTTCAGGGAAGATCTGCTGTACAGGGTAAACACAGTGGAGATCAAGCTTCCGGCGCTGAAAGACCGGAGCGAAGATATTCCGCTGCTTGTCCGTCATTATTTAAATTTCTACTCAAGAAAATACCTGAAGCCGGACCTCGATATTCCGGAATATGTGATCACAAAACTTCAAAAATATGCGTGGCCCGGAAACATCCGGGAACTTCAGCATTCCATCGAGCGGGCCGTAATCTTGTGCGAGGGTGAAACTTTGTTGTCACAGGACTTCAGTTTCCTGGGTCGCGAGGACGAAGAACGGGACAATCCTGAGAACTATAATCTTGAACAACTGGAGGCCTGGGCGATCAAGAACGCCATTCGTAAACACAAAGGCAACATCAGTCACGCCGCCTTGGAATTGGGCCTGTCACGCGGAGCGCTTTACCGGAGGATGGAAAAATATGATTTATAAACACTTTCGTGTCAACCTTATTTTCCGCATCATCCTGATTGCGCTGAGTCTCGGGGTTTTGATGTATTGTGTATTCGTAAGCCAATTATACCTGCGCAGCATTTATGTTTTTATCTTCGTTGTCTTTGCTGTAGCGGAGCTCATTCATTATGTGGACAAGACCAACCGCGACATTTCGTCATTCTTGATGGCTATTCTTCAAAATGATTTTACCAACACGTATTCCGAAAAAAGCAAGGGTAAGTCGTTTGCGGATCTCTATGCTGCCTTTAACAAAATTACCGAACAGTTTCGTCTACTGAGCGCGGACAAGGAAGCGCAATTTCTTTATCTGGAAATGCTGGTAGAACACGTAAAAGTAGGCATCCTTAGTTTTGATGAGACCGGTCACATCCACCTGATGAACGAGGCGATGAAAAAGCTGGTAAGCCGCTCACATGTTCACAGCCTCAAGGCATTGGAACTGACCGACAAAACCCTGGTTGATGTTTTCCATGCAATCCGGCCGGGAGAAAATAAGCTGGTGAACACGATTATTGAGAATAAAGTGCTACAGCTCGCCATTCACGCCGCAGAATTCAAGCTCCAGGGCAAGCATTATAAATTGGTATCAGCGCAGAATATCAAGAATGAGCTCGAAGCAAAGGAAATGGAGGCCTGGCAAAAGCTCATCCGTGTACTCACGCATGAGATCATGAATTCCGTATCCCCCATCGCGTCGCTGAGCCACACGCTTCATACGATGGTGAAAACCAAAAAAGGCTCCGCAGAATGGGCGGGTGCGGCTGTGATGGAAAATCTAGAACACGGATTGGAGGCGATCAAGGTTAGAAGTGAAGGGCTTCAGAATTTCACGCAGGCTTACCGGAGTCTCACGAAAATACCCCAACCTGTTTTCGCGACCTTGAACATAAGAGAGTGGCTATTGCCGATCGGTGCCTTGTTTGAAAATGAATTAGCGCTAAAGAATATTGCGTTCAATATTCTTATTGCCGATGCTCAACTTGAAATTGCGGCCGACAAGGAATTGCTTGCGCAGGTGATCGTCAACCTTGTACGGAATGCTATTGACGCGGTGGGGAACACCCCAAACCCGGAAATTATCATTTCGGCTTATGCTGCCGGGGACAAGGTACACATCCTTGTGCGGGACAATGGCCAGGGCATACCACCCGATATGCTCGACAAGATCTACATTCCCTTTTTCACCACCAAGAAAAACGGGTCGGGAATCGGGTTAGCGCTTTCCAAGCAGATCTTGCAATTGCACAATGCCCAACTGCAGGTTCAATCGGAGGAGGGCCGGGGCGCTGTTTTTTCGATCCAGTTATAAAATCGGGTCTCAGGCCTGCCCGACGAAGCTGTTTCAGCGTAGTCGGGTGAATCAACAAGAAATTCATAGTTTTATTGTGGCTGCAGTCTAAAGAATAAGGCAGAAGTCTCGCCAACGCCCAAATCAGTGTAGAAGACTCATCCGGATTCGGGTAAAATATGAAAATTGTAACATGGAATTGTAATGGCGCGCTGAGAAAGAAATTTGAATACCTCAAAGAATTTGGAGCCGATATTATCGTAGTTCAAGAATGTGAAAACCCGGAAACTGTATGCGACAA
>JBGPGZ010000419.1:0-4342 GCA_041484175.1 Cyclobacteriaceae bacterium
ATTTTGAGAAGGTGGAGCAAAAAATGTTGGAGGTGGAAGAAAAGGACCGCGTTCGCAATTTCCAGCCACCCATTTCAGGAGATGAGATCATGCAACAATTCAATCTTGCCCCGGGTCGGGTCGTTGGCGAGATAAAAGAACAAATAAAGGAGGCCATCCTTGACGGCCTGATACGCAATGACCGGGAGGAGGCCTATCGGCTCATGTTGGAGATTGCCCGGAAAAAAGGACTTGTTAAACCAGAACTAAACCGTTGATTTTTTTATGAGAAAAGTTTTTATCGTTATTTCTATAATGTTTGCATGCGCAGCCTATGCCCAGAAACCGGCACAAAAACCGGTGGAAAAAACAGAAACCCAGGCCCCACAGAATCCATCGCCACAGCAGATCAGTCCAATGGCGGAACACTTTGCAAAGAAGAGTTCATTGGCCAACCGGTGGAACGACACGGATGAAATCAAGGATGCCTTGTATGACCTGATTGCAGAATATCCGGGCAATGATTCCCTGATCTATTCCCTTGCAATTTATTATTATGATAATCAAAAGTATGTTTCTTCGGTTTTGGTTACACAGGACCTGCTTGCCCGCAACCCGAAAAATGTAGGTCTTTTGCAACTCGCGGCCTCGGGTTTTGAAGAACTGGGGATTAAAGATAAGGCGTTGACAAATTATGAGTCTGTCTACCTGATCAACGGCAACACGGGGGTGCTTTATAAGATGGCTGTTCTGCAATTTGACCTCAAAAAGTATGCGGAATGCCAGGCCAATGTAGACATCCTGCTGACCAAACCGGATACGGAAACAATAAAAGTTACCTTGAGCGATGCGGCAAATAAACAAAAGGACTACCCCATAAAGGCCTCCATTTTGAACCTGAAAGGCATGCTCGCCGAGCAAACGGGTGATAAAGTGACCGCCAAAAAGTCTTTTGAAGATGCCCTTAAAGTCGCTTCTGATTTTCCGTTGGCCAAACAAAATCTTGCCAAATTGAAATAGCGATGCAACGGATGACTATTTCGATTGTCTTTTAACATGGAATAAGCGTGCTTGGAGGTCGGACAGCTACATGATGAGTTAATTCAGCGTTGCCTTCAGGGCGACCGGCTGGCGTATAATCAACTTTATAGGTTATACAGCCGCAGCATGTACAACATTGGCTACCGGATCGTTAATAATGGTGACGAGGCGCAGGATGTATTGCAAGAGGCGTTTATCAGCGCATTTCGAAACCTCCGGCACTACAGGGGGGACTCAACGTTTGGCGCCTGGCTAAAGAAAATTGTGGTGAACAAGGCGATTAACCAGGTAAAAAAAAGAAAACCGGAGCGTTTTCCGGAGGATGATCGCTGGGATGTGAAGGAAGAGGAGCCCGTCGATGAATTTGCAGAATTTCCCTTTACCGTGGAGAAGGTGAAAAATGCGATCAAAATGCTGCCGGACGGTTACCGAATGGTGCTTTCAATGTATCTTTTGGAAGGATATGATCACGGGGAGATCGCAGGCATTTTAGGAATTAGCGAGTCAACGTCCAAGTCGCAATTCAACAGGTCGAAAAAAAAGTTGAAAGAACTTTTGGAAGGAGGCATGTTATGAAAGATGAATTAAAGAATTTCATTGAAAAGAACCGGTCCGCTTTTGATGACCAGGAGCCGCCGGAAAATGTTTGGAAAAGAATTGAATCGGCACTTCCTCTTATGAGGCAACGATCCTTATTGAATTCACTCGCTCTTTGGCGTGCAGCGGCAGTATTGTTTCTGGGATTGTCCGCTTACTTATTTTTTACCGGAATTCAGCGAACGGATGCGCACCAGTCGCAGCGTGAATTCAATGACCTTGAATCTTTTTACAGCAATCAGATTGCAGAGAAGGTGGCATTGATCAACGACTTTGATACGACCGGAGAAACTGAGCAGTTTACCCAGGATTTTCAAAAACTGGATGCCATGTATCAGGTATTGCGCGAAGAAATGAAAAACAGACCGAGCGAAAAGGTGAAGGATGCGTTGGTTTTGAATTTGTTGGTACGGATCGACCTGTTGAATCAGCAGATCAAGAAACTGGAAGATTCAAAGCCACGACCAAAATCAAATACAGCGATCGTCTGATCAAAAATCTTCTTCGCTCTTTAGTTCGAATTGTTCTTTGTTCGAATCCAGTATCTTACCTTCCTCGCATTTCAGAACCCTGGCGGGGAAGCGCTTGATCAATCCGTAGCTGTGCGTGGCCATCAGCACCGCAGTCCCGCTCTTGTTGATTTGCTGAAAGACTCTCAAGATGCCGCTGGAGACTTCGGGATCAAGATTTCCGGTGGGCTCATCTGCGATCAAAATCAAGGGCTCGTTGATCAGCGCACGGGCGATCACCACGCGCTGCTGCTCCCCTCCGGAAAGCTGGTGTGGCATTTTCTTTTCCACCGATCCAAGCCCTACCTGCATCAGGACTTCAGCAAGGCGGGCTTTCATTTTCGAACTTTCTTTCCAACCCGTCGCCTTCATAACAAAACTCAGATTTTCACCCACGGTGCGATCCGGAAAAAGCTGAAAGTCCTGGAATATGATACCGATTTTGCGGCGAAGCAACGCAACCTCGTGGCTCTTGATCTCGCGGATGTTGAAGCCCGCAACGCTGATATCACCCAGTCGCAGGGGAAGATCCGCATAAAGAGTCTTTAGGAGCGAGGACTTACCGGACCCGGTGCGGCCCACGAGAAAAGCGAATTCACCCTTGTCAATGTCAAAGCTGAGGTCCGACAAGACGCTGTTGTGATCCTGGAAGATCGTTGCATCTTTCACCCGGACCACAGGATCGGAAGAGAACATGGAGTCCAATTACGGATGTGGAATGATTAATAATCGAGTCCGGCAAGGCAACTTAGCCATTCGCCTTCTTGTGGTCTGCAAGAAATTTTTCAAGCCCAATATCGGTTAACGGATGCTTTAACAAATCCATGATCACCTTGAGCGGGCACGTTACGACGTCCGCCCCGATCTCAGCACATTTAACGAGGTGTATGGTGTGACGAATACTGGCGGCCAGGATCTCTGTACCAAAGCCATAGTTGTCATAGATCAGGCGCATTTGCGCGATGAGCTCAAGGCCATCCTGGGAGATATCATCCAACCGACCGATAAACGGCGAGACAAAAGACGCCCCCGCTTTGGCAGCGAGAATGGCCTGCCCGGAAGAAAACACCAACGTGCAATTCGTGCGAATTCCTTCGCTGCTAAATTTTTTCAATGCCTTTACTCCGTCTTTGATCATGGGCACCTTTACAACAATTTTGTCGTCAATCTTTGCCAGTTCCTTTCCTTCCCGCATCATCCCGTCAAAGTCAGTTGCAATCACCTCAGCGCTGACATTATTATCCACGATGTTGCAAATCGTCTTGTAATGCGCCATGATTTTCTCTTTCCCTGCGATTCCTTCCTTGGCCATCAGCGAAGGGTTGGTAGTCACCCCGTCCAAAACACCCAAATCATAAGCTTCCTTGATTTCGCTGAGACTGGCTGTATCGATAAAGAATTTCATAGTGGTCTATTTTTTTTCAAATCTACGATTTTGAGGGCAGAGCCGATGGATGATCCGGGTATTTTGTAGGGGATTCCAATGAAGACGATCAAATGCCTGAAACAAAAAAAATGGCAAACCGACATCGCACCGCTACAACCGCCTACCCTTGCTACCTTCCGGTCCTGGGGGAGTTCAGCAGGAGCTGGTCGTGCCGATTTGCCGGTGCAAAGTTACGGTTTTAGCTGCAAGCTACAAGCACCGTACAACGGCCTTTTTCTGATAACAACGCCCGGTAACAGCGTCAAATCAGGAGCTCAAACAGCTATAATAGCCCCGATAGATAAAGGTTAAACTCCATCGCATTCACCTCCTGAAAACCGTCGGCCTCCAGGTCTTTAAAAATCCCCTCATCGAATTCAAGGTCCCGGGCTTCAACCTCGCCTTTTCTAAGGACCGTGAGCTCCGTTCCTTTCAGCTGAATAGGATTTAATTTGATGAGAATTTTTGCATCTTCAAGTTCCTTTTTGAAATACTGATGGACGATATTTTTGCTCATGCGACTCCGTTATGAAACTTGAGATCCCTGAAAAAATAGAAACGACCCGCTTACTTCTTCGACGGCTAAGGTACGAAGATGCCGAAGAAATCTTTTATGTCTATGCCAGCAAACCCGACGCTACGCAATTTGTTTCCTGGCCAACCCATCGATCCATCGAGGATACGCGAAACTATCTGAGAGCGACCATCGATGGATGGGAAAACGGAACCGACTACTCGTTCGGAATCCGCCAGAAGGAAGGAGGGAGGCTGATAGGAAGCTTTGGTGTAC
>JBGPGZ010000420.1:0-4325 GCA_041484175.1 Cyclobacteriaceae bacterium
AAATACCATCATGTAAATCCATTGCTTTTTTTCCAGGATAGAATCAAAAAACAAAACTGGAACAAAGAATGGGAGAAAAATCTGGAACCCATCGTGGTGGAAGAAAAATGCTTGATTCGTGCGGAATTTCATAAAATCGACAGGAAATATCCTTACGAAATCATAATCACACCCAAGATGTCGTTTGGTACCGGTCATCATCAGACCACTTACCTCATGATTAAAAATCAAATGACGATAGAGCACAAGGGCAAGCGCGTGATGGATGCCGGTTGTGGAACGGCCATCCTTTCGATCATGGCGGCAAAACTGGGTGCAAAAGAAATTGAAGCCTTTGACATCGATGATTGGAGTGTAATCAACGGGCAGGAGAATATCGAAAATAATCACTGCAAAAATATTCACCTCCAGCGCGGTACGATCCATGATTTGAATTTTATCAGGCCGTTTGATATTATACTGGCGAACATTAACAAGAATGTGCTGCTGGATGAATTGAAGTCCTATGTAGCTCATATGCGCAGCAAAGGGATGTTATTGTTGAGTGGATTTTACGCACACGATGTGGATGATTTGAAAAAGGAAGCGGTGCAGCATGGACTAAAAGAAAAAAGAAGGGACGAACGGGAAACCTGGGCAGCCCTTTTGCTTGAAAAAGAGTAATACTTCGCGTAACCGGACGTTTCACTTCAAGGCCTCAGGTGTATTCATACATTAGTACATTACCTATTATTTTCCGAATTTCAAGCTTTTTGCCGAGTGAAGCAGGGTTTAATATCCATTTGCATTTTGCTTTTTGCCTGGAGTTCCGCCGGAGCGCAGGCTACTGCGTACCAATATGCCTTTCAGGACAGTCTTCGCATTTTGCTGGAAAATACCCGTAATATGGAGGCAGCAACGGTGGGTTCCGGTTTTGCCACCGTTTGGGGCAGCCTTGGCCCTGACCAGCAGCAGGTAATCAAAACACAGTTGAAGTTAATGAAGCGGAGGGGCCATAAGCTGCGTCCTCACGTGGTTAATTATCTGGGCGCCCTGGTTAATGCCGTTAATCTGGAGAAAACAGACGCTGCCCGGTTGAGCAATTTTCTAACCGTGGCGGCCAGCGTTATTGCCAAGGAGACGCCACCTAAAGCCAATGAGTTTTTCAGCCAAAGCCGCAATTTTTTTGAGAATCATGCGCTCCATTATGACAAGTTTTTCAGGCTGCATGTGTCGGATGATGATTATCGCTTTGACTACATCGATCCAGTAGTTATATCCACGGCTCCAGACACGGCACAAGCCACTTCACTACCCCTTGAAACGATCGACACGACATCCAACAGTCTGCCATCGTACCTGCAGCCCTCTGCGCAACCAGATCTGACGGGACCGGTGATCCGGTTTAAGCGATTGACGTTGAATTTTTCTACACCCTATGACTCGACGTTCTTAAGGAATTCAGAAGGCGTCTTTTCCCTTCGCGATAGGATATTTGTAGGAAAAGGCGGCAAGTTTGATTGGACCAGTGCCGGACTCGGAAGCGATTCCGTGTACTATGAGTTTGCCGGCTACAACTTCAAAACGTCGGCGCCGGCGTTAAAGGCCGGACAAGGGAAGTTGACTTATGTAGGCCGGCTTCCAGGCGTGATTCCGGGAGTATTTGAATTCAAAAGCGTCAATCACAAGAATGTGAAGAGTGCCACCTATCCTCGCTTTGCATCTTATACGGCCAACGTGAATGTATTGGGCCTCGGCTCAGAAAAAATGAAATACACCGGCGGCTTTGGTTTGCAGGGTGCGCGCATGAACAGCGCCTCGGTAAGCGGTGATTTTGCAACTATTTCTGTACTCGGCGAAATTGACAAGAAATTTATTGCCCGGTCCAGGCTCTTTGAATTCCGTGATTCTACCGCAACAGCATCTCAGGCCCGAATTTCAATTTATCAGGGAAACGACTCCATCGCTCATCCTGCCATGTATTTTAATTACGATTTTGGTAAGGAGAAGCTAACACTGGCAAAAGACAAGAGCTCTTTGCGCAAAGCACCGTTTACCTCGTCTTTTTTTAATATGGATTTTAACGCGGACCAGATTGTTTGGGACCTTAAATCGGATAGCCTGAATATTTTCAACCCGGGAAGCGGGAAAATAGCACCCGTTATTATTGAGTCAATAGATTTTTATGACCCGGAGGACTATCGTGTGTTGAATGGGCAAGGGTTCCGTTTTCATCCGCTGGCCCTGGTAGCCAACTATGCCCTCCGAACCGGTCAACGCAATTTCATGGTCTATGATCTGGTCGGCAAGTACAACCTGGATGAATTAAAGTTGGCCATGGATTTTCTTTCTCAAAAGGGTATGATCGACTATGACGCCTCCAATGGTAAAATCCATGTCAAAGAAAAGACCGTCCACTTTGTGCAATCGGTAAAGGGAGAAACCGATTATGACAACCTGAAGATTCAATCGCTGATCGATAAGACGGCCAATGCCACGATCAATCTCAAGAAGGGATACATGACGGTGCGCGGTGTCGACGAAGTCAATGTGAGTGATTCCCTCAACGTGATCATCAAGCCAGACAGCAGCGTGATCACTGTCCTGAAGGATCGCGACATCAAGTTTAACGGCACCATTACGGCGGGAAATTTTGAAGTCGCCGGAAAAGACTTTACCCTCAAATATGACAGCTTCTTCATCAGCCTTAACCACATCGACTCTATCCGGTTTTATGTTACGGAAAAAAATGGAGTTCGCAGGCGTGTAAACAATTCTATGGTCGGCGCTGACTCCGCAGCCGTTGCAGCAGGAGGTTTTACGAGCGCCAATAAGACATCCGGCACGTTGTTCATCAACAGGCCTGATAATAAATCGGGAAAAGCGCGACTGCCCAACTACCCCCGCCTGGATGCCACATCCGGGGGTGTGATTTATTTTGACCGTCCGGAAGTATTGAGTGGGGCGTACGACCGGTCCGTTTTTTTTGTTGTACCGCCGTTCAAGTTGGACAGTCTTAATGACGCGGATCCCAGTTCCATCAATTTTGAAGGGACGTTTGTGACCAGTGGCATGTTGCCCAATTTTAAGGAGAAACTGACAACGATGACCGACAAGTCGTTGGGCTTTAGACATAACATTCCAAAGACGGGGTATCAGCTTTTCCAGGGTGATGGGAAATTGTTTGGGGCGATGAGCCTGGACAATGCTGGCATTCGCGCTACCGGCCGCATTGATTATCTCGCCGCTAGTGTCGAATCGAAGGACTTTGTTTTCTATCCTGATTCTGTGATCGGCAAAGGCAGGGTGGGAGAGATTAAGGAGAAGCAATTTGGGAACGTCTTTTTCCCTCAGATCACCTTGACGGAATTCAAAATGAAATGGCTGCCCAAGCAAGATCAGCTAAGGCTGAAAAACCTCCGTGATCCATTTTCACTTTACAAAACCACTGCCATGCTCGATGGAAACCTGGTTGTCTCCAAGGGTGGGGTGACTGGATCAGGCAAACTTATTACAAGGGGCTCGGATGTTGTTTCCAACGAGTTAAGTTTTGCGGCCAAAGATTTTGGCGCGCGGCATGCGAAGTTCCTTGTGAAGACTGATAATCCGGACAAGCCTGCGCTCGCAGGAAATGACGTCCGCTTAAAGTTTAATCTCGATCAGAATTTTGCCACGATCAGCCCCGAAGTGGAGGGCGTTGCCGCCATTGACTTTCCGTACGCGCAATTCAGAACATCCATTCCTGAAGCGCGCTGGGATTTGAATACGCAAAAGATTGTGATGACAAAAGCGAAGGATGTTCCCATTGAAAATTCGTATTTCTATACTACCCGTAAGGATTTGGATTCGCTTAACTTCAATGCGGAAAAAGGGGAGTATGATATTAAGACGCAGCAACTGAAAGTGAGTGGCATCCCCTACATTATTGTAGCCGATGCCAAAATCACGCCTGAGAATAATGAGGTTTTGATTCTGGAAAACGCCAAGATTGGGCAGCTGAAAAACACCACCATTGTCCTGGACACCCTGAATGGCTACCATCGATTGACACACGGTGTGGTCGATATTGTTTCGCGAAAGGAATTTAGCGGATACGCAACCTATCAGTACGTGAATGCAGTGAATGACACATTTGCTATCAAAATGACGGATTTTCACCTGGAGAAGATTGCGGAAGGGGTCAAGACTAAACGGAAAGAAAGGGAATTAAAGACCACACTGCAAACCGTGGCCAACGGTGCTGTGATCGACAAGGATAAACTCATTCTTGCTCCCCGTATTTTTTATCAAGGTGACATGACGATGTATGCTACAAAACCCGCCTTGCAATTGAAGGGGTTTGTAAA
>JBGPGZ010000421.1:0-4296 GCA_041484175.1 Cyclobacteriaceae bacterium
AGATTCCGTCAAGTTTAACCGTGTCAATGATCCCGGATATCTGCTCGCGCGGTTGCTCATCAATCACGAAGGCTGCTATGTCATCGAGGGTGAGGGGAGACTGGGGGCCCTGTACACCAAGATTTCTGCCGAGCCGATTGCCGAAATGGAACTCAACATCCTGGTAAAATTGGCGCTGATGATTGCCATTGAAAATGACTTGATGGCTCCTCCTTATCCGCAAGTGAAATTCATAACACTTTACCAGAAAATGGAGAAAACGCAGGAATTGGGCGCAGGCCAAAAGATTGGCTTTCAAATGAGCTATCAGGATCAACTAAAAAGTTAACCTCACCCCCGGCCCCTCTCCTAAGAGGTGAGGGGGGAATCAGGGGTTGTCATAAAAAACACGGTTTGGATACTTCCCTTTTGTTAAATACACCTTCATTGTCTTAACTTTGATGTTGGCCAACATGATGCTACCGTGAAAATAAGATCCTCGTTTTTGTTTTGTTTGATGATTGCGTTCTTGCTCGCTTGCGCTTCATCCAAAAAGCCTCACCGCAATAAGATCCCTAAACAGGGGAAACCAATTCCCTGCCCGCTAAAAGATTGCTAGACCATGCGGAAGATTATCATTGCCATCGATGGGTATTCCGGGTGTGGCAAAAGCACCACTGCGAAAGAAGTAGCGAAAATAGTGGGATATCGCTACCTCGATTCGGGGGCGATGTATCGCGCTGTGACGCTTTATTTTCTCGACCACCATATTTCGTTGACGAACCCCCGGGAGGTTACCAGGGCCCTGCAAGAGATAAAGATCACATTTCAATTCAATGCCAGCGGCATCACGGAGACGTTCCTCAACGGATTCAACGTGGAAAGGAAGATCCGCAAAATGAGGATTTCCGAGAACGTAAGCGAGGTAAGCGCCCTCCGCGAAGTACGCCACGCCCTGGTGGAACAGCAGCGCAAACTTGGCAGCCACAAAGGCATCGTGATGGACGGCCGCGACATCGGCACGGTGGTTTTTCCAGAAGCGGATCTGAAGCTTTTTCTTACAGCCAATATTCTGGTCAGGGCCTTCCGCAGGCAGCGTGAACTGCTCGAAAAGGAGGACCTGGTTGATCTGGATTCCATCATCGCGAATCTTCAAAAGCGAGATGAATTTGACAGCCGCCGCGCGGAAAGCCCGTTGGTACAAGCCAAAGATGCCATCGTTATTGATACAACCAACATCACCATAGAAGAGCAGGTCGACGAAGTAGTCCGGCTCGCATTGAGGAAGATCATCAACACCTTGAAATAGCGAGAATTTCCATTATCGTTTTTATCAAACAGCCTTAATCCAAGGTATCGACCTGGCTTTACACGGAAATGACGTCTTTGGAAATCTCCTCCTCACGTTGAACGACCATCGCTGCAAGAGAAAACACCACTTGGGTCGGCGTTCGCTCTGAGGTCGGAACAAAAGTCAAATGAGCGCCAATATTTTATGCTCCGATACAAAAGACTTCTTGTTTTTCTTCTTTAAAAATTTTATCATTGGCCGTTAGCGACAAATAAATTTCAGATCGGCTGTAATTTATTTTGAGTATTTGCAAGCGGGACTTTAAAATGATTGCTGGAGGCAAAAGCGTTTTGGATAGTTCAAGTGAAAATACAGTGCTTTTATGGCCCCTGTTGGCTTATGGGGCTTTCGTTTTCCTCCTCGTAGGAGCCATTCTTGGCCTTTCTTACGTGTTGGGCCAACATCATCAGGAACGCGCCACGAATGAACCTTATGAATCGGGTATCCTTAATACCGGTTCGGCCCGGGTTCGTTTTTCATCCCAATTCTATCTCATCGCCATGCTCTTTGTCATCTTTGATGTGGAGACCATCTTTGTCTTTTCCTGGGCCATTGCCTTTAAGGAATTGGGCTGGTTCGGATACGGGGGGGTTATGGTGTTCATTATTCTTCTCGTCGTGGTTTTAATCTATGAGTGGCGAAACGGTGCTTTGGATTTTGGCCCGGATGGAAAAAAGATATTGAAGGCGTACAAGCGATTGGGCCGAAAACCCTCGAAAAATGAAATGGTGGTTAAGTAAAGCAGAAGAACCGGTAGGCGCTTTGAAAGGAACGGGTTCTTTTGAAGAATCGGTGCGTCAAAGCATCATGCTAACATCCGTCCAAAGCCTTCTTGGCTGGGGAAGAAAAAACTCCTTGTGGCCATTTCACTTTGGGCTTTCCTGCTGCTTTGTTGAAATGGCAACCAGCATGACCCCCAAATATGACGTGGCCCGTTTTGGTGCCGAGGTAATACGCGGCACGCCGCGCGAAGCGGATGTCATGGTTATCGCAGGAACGGTGTTTATAAAAATGGCACCCATCATCAAACGGCTCCACGAACAAATGATGGAACCCCGTTGGGTAATCTCGATGGGTTCCTGCGCCAATTCAGGAGGCATGTATGATATCTACAGCGTGGTCCAGGGAGTCGACAAATTCCTGCCCGTAGACGTCTATGTTCCCGGCTGTCCTCCAAGACCCGACGCCTTTATGGAAGGATTGATGCTGCTGGCCAAATCCGTTGGCAAGGAGCAACGACCGTTAAGTTGGATGATTGGAGACCAGGGAGTAATTAAACCCGCAAAAATATCGGTGAAGGAAACAAAGGACGAGCGTTGGAAAACGATGACGACATTCAGGTCCCCTGACGAGATTTAGAATCGAAGAAATAATGGGTCCAACAGAACAGCTAAAGTCGAAGTTTGGTGTAACCTTTACCCAACAACCAACCAAGGATGATATCCTCACTTTGTGGCTGCCGTTGGACCGGCTTAAAGAGGTGATGCAGTACCTCAAAACAGAAATTGAGCAACCATACCCATTTCTTTTTGACCTCACGGCCGTTGATGAGCGTACTCGCAAAAAAGACCCGGATTATCCTTCAACCGATTTTACCGTAGTTTATCACCTGTTTTCATTTGACAGCAACAGTTTCCTAAGGTTAAAAGTCGCACTCCGCGGTGAGTATCCTTCGATTCCCAGCATTACCAAACTATGGGCCAATGCCAGTTGGTATGAGCGCGAGGTGTTTGATATGTTCGGAATCCGGTTCGAAGGTCATCCTCACCTTACCCGCATTTTGATGCCATTGACATGGGAAGGACACCCACTTCGAAAGGAGCATCCCTCGCGGGCCACCGAAATGGGGCCGTTCCAACTATTTGATGAGAAACAGGACCGTGAACAGGAGGCCTTGAAGTTCAAACCTGAAGATTGGGGCCTCGAACAACAAAGCGAAGATTCTGACTTCATGTTCCTCAACATCGGACCGCAGCACCCGGGAACGCACGGCGTACTCCGCATCATATTGCAACTCGATGGAGAAGATATTGTTGATGCCGTTCCAGACATTGGGTTTCATCACCGGGGTGCAGAAAAAATGGCCGAACGTCAGTCGTGGCATACCTACATTCCTTATACTGATCGCATTGACTATTTAGGAGGTGTCAATAATAACCTGGCGTATCTGCTGGCAGTAGAGAAGCTTGCCGGGATCGAAGTGCCTGACCGCGTGAAAGTGATCCGCGTGATGATGTGCGAGTTTTTCAGGATTGCCAGCCACCTTGTTTGGTATGGGACTTTTGCACAGGACGTGGGGCAACTGTCACCCGTGTTCTATATGTTCACCGATCGCGAAAGGGTATTTGATATTGTTGAAGCCGTCTGTGGCGGGCGCATGCACCCCAACTGGTTTCGGATCGGCGGCGTTGCACAAGACCTTCCTAAAGGCTGGGAAACACTGGTGAAGAATTTCATTGAATACTTTCCCAAGCGGCTTAAAGAGTACGATAATCTTGTCATAAAGAACAGCTTGTTCAAAGCGCGGACCGTGGGCATAGGAATTTTTACTCAGGAAGAAGCCATCGAATGGGGTGCCACCGGCGCCAACCTGAGGGCGACGGGCCTTGATTGGGACTTTCGCAAGAAGCGCCCTTATTCGGGATATGAAATGTTTGACTTTGAGGTTCCCATCGGCAACAACGGCGATTGTTATGACCGGGCCCTGGTTCGCGTTGAAGAAATGCGGCAAAGCCTGCGGATCATTGAACAGTGTTTGAAAAATATGCCCGAAGGTTCCTACAAAGCAGACCATCCACTCACTACGCCCCCCATCAAGAAGCACACGATGAAGGACATAGAAACCCTGATCACCCATTTCCTGGGGGTCAGCTGGGGACCGGTTATTCCGCCGGGGGAGGCCATGAGTTGTATTGA
This sequence comes from Cyclobacteriaceae bacterium, assembly GCA_041484175.1. Taxonomy (GTDB): domain Bacteria; phylum Bacteroidota; class Bacteroidia; order Cytophagales; family Cyclobacteriaceae; genus ELB16-189. The sequence goes on from JBGPGZ010000421.1 coordinate 4,247, forward strand.
GGCAACGAAGGGAGCCAATAGTTACTACGCAATCAGCGATGGCAACACGG
>JBGPGZ010000422.1:0-4288 GCA_041484175.1 Cyclobacteriaceae bacterium
ACGGAACTTTGTTGAGCAGGTTAATAATTCTCTACCGATATTGCGTTCCTACGGAACTTTGTTGAGCAGGTTAATAATTCTCTACCGATATTGCGTTCCTACGGAACTTTGTTGAGCAGGTTAATGATTTTCTACCGATATTCCGTTCCTACGGAACTTTGTTGAGCAGGTTAATGATTTTCTACCGATATTCCGTTCCTACGGAACTTTCTGAGGCCTGGGATGAGATCCATGACTTGAGACCCAAGACCCTGGCCTAATGAAACATAACTTCCCCCTGGATCTGTTCCAATGATTTTCCTTTTGTCTCCGGCAAAATCTTCCAGGCAAAGAAAAATTGCAGGAACATCATTGTGCTAAAGAGTGTAAACGCATAAGCTCCGCCCATTTTACTCGATTGGGCAAAAATGGGAAAGGTCCAGGAGATAACCGCAGCCATGACCCAATGTGTAAAGCTTCCGAGCGCCTGGCCTTTGGCACGAACGGTGTTGGGAAAAATCTCCGAGATGAAAACCCAGATAACCGCGCCCTGGGAGAAAGCAAAAAATGCGATAAAGCCTATAAGATAAACCATCACCCAATAGCTGCCGAATTCGTGCGTGTAAAAGGTCCTGGCCACAAGACCCAGGCAGAGGACCATGCCGATCGAACCGATCATCAGCAGCGTTCGTCGTCCAAATCGATCGATCACGGAAATGGCAAGAAGGGTAAAAATCATATTCGTCAGGCCAATGGAAACGGATTGAAGGAGCGCCGTGTCTTTGGCCAACCCAGTCATTTCAAAAATGCGGGGAGCGTAATACATGATCGCATTGATGCCGGAGAGTTGGTTGAACATCGCAAGACCCATCGCAAATAATATGGGCTGTCTGTAAGCCCTTGAAAAGAGATTCTCCTGGGAAGTGCCTTGTTCTATTTCCAGCGATTTCTGAATTGCCAGGATTGCTCCGTTTGCATCGGGTTCGCCAATGGATTGAAGAACCGCCCGGGCCTCCTCAACCCGCTTTCGCTTGATCAGCCAGCGAGGGCTTTCCGGGACCACAAATACCATGGTGAAAAAAAGTAATGAGGGAACCGCCTGAACACCCAACATCCATCTCCACGAATCTTCGCTGATTCCGTAAAGGAAATAATTAGATACAAAGGCGATGAGTATTCCTGTTACAACATTGAACTGGAAAAGCGCCACCAGCCGACCCCGCCTGTTGGCAGGAGAAATTTCTGAAATGTACATCGGCCCGACCACCGAAGAGGCGCCGACACCAATACCGCCAAGGAACCGGAAAGCAATAAAAATAGGCCAGGAGGAAGTCAGTGCCGCACCCAACGAAGTTACCAGATACAATAATCCGATCCCTTGCAATACCTTCTTGCGGCCATAAGCTTCAGCAGGTCTTCCGGAAATCACCGAACCGATCACCGTACCAAGCAGGGCAGAGGCAACGGTAAATCCATGCTCTACTTTATCCAGTGCCCATAGGTGCTGGATCGTGGTTTCCACACCCGAGATCACGGCGGTATCAAAACCAAACAAGAAGCCGCCCAGGGCGGCTACAATCGAGTTGCGGAACGCGGTGTTGGAGGTTGACATACAATCGGATATACTCTAAAAGTAATAATAGATTCGACGCTGGCAAGGGATTTTCCAAATTCAATATTCGCCATTCTTCACCCCGTGTGGCAAAAACATTGACTGCACATATAATTAAAAGACAAAAAAGCTTAACTTTTACAACGTTTTTAACCCAACATACATGTACCTGAATACGGAAGCAGAGAAGAAAAACGGTTACGACGCCATTGTCGTGGGAACCGGCATCAGCGGAGGGTGGGCCGCAAAAGAACTTACTGAAAAAGGCCTAAAGACCATCGTGCTGGAGCGCGGCCGTATGGTGACCCATCCGGATTACCCAACGGCGACCAAAGATCCGTGGCAACTTCCATACGCTGATCGCGCTACCGAAGAGGATCTGAAAAAACAGCACATTCAAAATCGCACGGCATACCTCATTCGTCAGTCCACTAAACACTGGTTTGTCAACGATCTGGAAAACCCCTACACCGAGGCTCCCGGAAAACGATTTGACTGGCAACGAGGCTATCATGTCGGAGGCAGGTCGCTAATGTGGGGCCGCCAAAGCTATCGCTGGAGCGAAATGGACTTTGAAGCGAATGCCAAAGATGGTATCGGGGTTGATTGGCCGATCCGCTATAAGGACGTTGCTCCCTGGTACGATTATGTTGAAAGCTTCATCGGCGTCAGCGGCCAAAATGAAGGGATCCCCAATCTTCCGGATGGAAAGTTTCTTCCTCCAATGGAAATGAACTGCGTTGAGCAGGAGATGAAAAAATCGGTAAAAGAAAAGTTTGGGAGGTTTGTCACCATTGGCCGCGTAGCCAATCTCACCGCGCCGCTGGGTCACAGTCCTCAGCGGGGCACTTGCCAATTCCGGAACTTGTGTATCCGTGGTTGTCCTTATGGAGGATATTTTAGCAGTAATTCTTCTACGCTGCCAGACGCGGAGAAATCCGGCAATATGACATTGCGACCCAACTCCATTGTTTATGAATTGATCTATGATGATAAAAAGGGGAAGGCCACGGGTGTAAAGGTGCTGGATGCTGAAACGGGTGAGCAAGTCGAGTTTTATGCGAAAGTAATTTTCCTTTGCGCATCCACCTTTGGCTCTACCTACATCATGCTCAACTCGACTTCCAGCCGCTTTCCCAACGGCTTTGGCAACGACAGCGGTGAACTCGGTTGCAACATTATGGATCATCATTTGGGTGTAGGCGCGTCGGGTCATATCGACGGCCACGAAGACAAATATTATTCCGGCAGGCGTGCCAATGGAATCTATGTTCCCCGTTTCCGGAACCTGGGAAAGGAAAAACGCGATTATATCAGGGGCTTTGGATACCAGGGTGGTGCCAGCCGCCAGAATTGGTCGAGCATGGTCGCTGAACTAAGCATCGGCGCCGAGTTGAAGGAAATGGTAACCAAACCGGGCAGGTGGTCTTTCGGTCTTGGCGGTTTTGGTGAAATTCTCCCTAACCATGATAACAGGGTGTCTATCAACAAAGACAAGAGTGACAAATACGGGTTACCAACGCTTTATTTTGATACGGAGTTGAAGGAAAATGAGCTCAAGATGCGAGTCGATATGGCCAACGATGCTGCGGAAATGTTGGAGGCTGCGGGGGCCAGGGATATTCGTAAGAGAGACGTGCCCAGTGGAATAGGCCTGGGGATTCATGAAATGGGGACAGCCAGGATGGGCAAAGATCCAAAAACTTCTGTCCTCAATAAATGGAACCAGGTGCATGCCTGCAAGAATGTCTTTGTAACCGACGGATCATTCATGGCTTCGGCAGCCTGTCAAAATCCATCGCTTACCTATATGGCTATGACTGCCAGGGCAGCCGATTATGCCGTGAGTGAAATGAAAAAGGGAAACCTGTAAAGTCGATCAATTAATTGCACGAATAAAGAAATAGAATATGAACAGACGAGAAGCTATTGAGCGGACTGCGATGATGCTTGGATATGCGGTTTCCGCACCGGCCATGATGGGGATATTGAAAGGATGCAGGGCGGCACCGGAACTGACCTATAAGCCTGTGTTCTTTACAGAAGACCAGGCCCGCACGATCGGTGAGATTGCCGAGGTGATCATTCCCAAAACAGATACGCCCGGTGCGAAAGAAGTTGGGGTACCCTCTTTTATTGATTTGATGTTGAAGGATGTTTATGCCCAGGTAGACAAGGACCGTTTCCTCAAGGGTCTTCAGGAGTTTGAAGAAGAGGCCAGGAAAGATTATGGAAGTGCCTTTATTGATCTGGACGCGGCGCAACAAAAGGAGATGGTTAAAAAAATGCACGATCCGGCCGTGGAGTTGGCCAAAAAGGGTGGTGTAAAAGAAAGACCCTTTATCCTGGTGATGAAAGAACTCACGTTGCTTGGATTTTTCACTTCTGAACCGGGTGCTACGCAGGTGCTGCAATACGCGCCTGTACCGGGTGCCTATCATGGGTGTCTTCCCCTTGCTGAAGTGGGGAAGACATGGGCGACGTAGAAATGGTAATCGGTGATCGGTGGGTCGGTAATCACCAGGTCGGTGAATAGGTAATCGGTCATTGGTCAATAACCTTGCATTTAACCCCGGCCTTTGCCAAAGGCATCCCCCTGGAAAGGCCGGGGTTATTGGTGAACGATCTCAGATGCTAAAGCTGCATTCCTGACCTTCTCCCAAAAAAAGGTCGCAAAATAGTCCGGTCGAGAAGGAC
>JBGPGZ010000423.1:0-4283 GCA_041484175.1 Cyclobacteriaceae bacterium
AAAAAAACCCCAGCAACAAAGACATTCCCCATATACGGACTAAGATCATTAAAGAAATAATGTACCGGGTCAATCTGTTCACCATTGATCAATACTTCATAATGTACGTGTGAGGCGGTAGACAGGCCGGTATTGCCGACATAACCAATTCGTTCCCCGCGTTTCACCTTCTGCCCCACTTTCACCAGAAAATCCTGCAGGTGTGCATAACGGGTTGTGTAACCGCACCCATGATCAATGATTACCATTTTGCCATAGCCGTTCAGAAAAAATGCAGCATGACGGCTGCATTTCTTCCTACCTGTAAACCTCAATTCGGTAATAGGTTCATAATTATGATGCCAGAATAATGAGTGGCTGATTTAACCCTCTTTTACCGATTCCGATGATAAGCAGGGTGTCTCTATGCTGCGCGGGTGGAACATTGGGGAAAAACTTCTACAATTATGCTGCCACGTCTATTGAGTCATTTGTGCGCTTAAGTGCCAGGGTTGTTTTCAAGCAGCGTCAAAAATCTCCTTTAGCACCTCCCAACGAAGTGGCTTCTCCAAAAAACGGAAAGAAGAAGCCGGCGTTTTCGGAACATCTAATGCACTAATCAGGTTTAATTGAGCCAGCGGATAGTTTGCTAAAATGTAGTCGGCCTTACTCCATCCCAGACCATCCGGCAGGTTATTGTCTAAAAAAATAATGTCGGGCTTTTCCTCGGTCAGCATCCTCATTCCATCGGCCAGGTTAAGGGCAATGTAGACATCAAAGTTCTTCGGCGTGAAGAAACTCTTCATCAGAAAGCCGAAATCCTTCTCGTCATCGATAATCAATATTTTCTTCTTGTGCATAAATCTGTCTTTAACCCTGCAACTAAAACCGTACCACGGAACCTATTTGCGGTTATGCTCCAGAAACGCTGATTAACCAAGGAACCAGCGCGCTATTTGTGTATTATTTTGCTCATGTCGCTATCCGTTATGTTAGCATTCACGAATGCATTTTGCCCGAGGTTGACAATGACTTTATGGTTCAGCCGATCATCTGTCAGGTGAATGGCCCCGTCTGGCTGTTCAACATCATCCACGATCACAGATGCCTCATCATCGGGCGGTATTTGGATTACTTCAATCACATACAATGTATTCTTATAGCGGTAGGATACGGTGAATGATTTCCAGTCTTCCGGTACACAAGGCTCAATCCGTAACAGGTTTCCTTCGAGTTTCAATCCGAGAAATGACTCTATAATAAGTTGGTACATCCATCCGGCAGAACCGGTGTACCACGTCCATCCGCCCCGGCCACTATGCGGAGGTACGCCATACACGTCGGCTGCCGTTACATAAGGCTCCGCTTTATACTGCGAAATTCCGGCCTCCGTTTTACCATGGTTAATCGGATTGATCATATTTAATAATTCCCACGTGCGTTCTCGATCGCCTAACTTTGCGAATGCCATCACCATCCAAATAGCGGCATGCGTATATTGGCCGCCATTCTCGCGCACTCCGGGCACGTACCCTTTAATATATCCGGGGTCAGAAGCTGAAAGATTGAATGGTGGTTCAAGGAGCTTGACTAGACTTTGGTCCCGATCGATCAGGTGCTTATCGACGGCCGACATGGCCGCAAGGCTTCTGGCTTTTTCCCCTGCACCAGACAAAACAGACCAACTTTGTGAGATTGAATCAATCCGGCATTCAATATTGCGGGATGATCCCAGTGGTGAACCATCGTCAAAAAATGCACGAAGGTACCAGTCGCCGTCCCAGGCATTTTTATTGATGTTTCTTTTCAGTTGATTTGCCTGCTCCTCACATTCTTGTGCGAATCCGCTGTCCTTTTGAAGAACGGCAATTTTGCTAAAGCGCTTCAGGACATCATAAAGAAAAAATCCAAGCCATACACTTTCTCCTCTGCCCTCAATGCCCACCAGGTTCATGCCATCATTCCAGTCACCGGAGCCGATCAGCGGCAGACCATGCGAGCCAAAACGAAGGGCATGTCGGATGGCCCGCTTGCAATGATCATTCAAACTCGTTTTCAATTCCGAGATGAGCGGGAGGTCATAATAGGATTCTTCCTGGACATTTAATCTCCGGCCTTCAATAAAGGGGACAATTTCATCGAGAATCTCCATATCACCCGTACTGGTGATGTACCGGCAGGTAGCAAAGGGTAACCAAACATAATCATCTGAACATTGGGTTCTTACTCCTCGACCAACCGGAGGATGCCACCAATGTTGCGCGTCTCCTTCCGCAAATTGACGGGAAGCCGCAAGCAAGATCTGTTCCCGGGTCAGTTGCGGGTCAAGGTGAAGCAAGGCGAGGACGTCCTGAAGCTGATCGCGAAATCCAAAAGCGCCGCCGGATTGATAGAATCCGCTTCGTCCCCACAGGCGACACGATAAAACCTGATATATCAGCCACCCATTCGCAAGAATGTTCAACGACGGATCCGGAGTTTCGATCTGAACCTTTCCAAGTGAATTTTGCCAGAATGCACGCACCTTTTCCAAAGACCTTAATGCCGCTTCGCTTCCGCGGAAGCGGCGGATCGTTTCAATGGCTTTCGCCATGCCCTTTCCTGTACCCATGCGGAAAACAATTTCCCGCTCCTGACCATTTTCCAATTCGAATGGAACCTGGATGGCCGCACAGGGATCAAGACCTGCGCCGCTCTTACCCGACAGTCTCAGGCGTTTGATCCCTTCAGGATTTCTAACGGTCCGATTGCGTCCGAGAAACTCAGTACGGTCTGTTGTGAAAGAGTACAGGGCATCATCTACGTCATAAAAAGCGACCTGGTGCGGAAATTCTGTGCTGTAGGGATTTTTTGCAATCAGCGCACCCGTGCTTGAGTCAAGTTCTGAAACAATGTGCATGACCGACTTTGGCCGCTGTGTACCCAAAACCCATTCTGCATAGCCCGTCGCGGAAAGCTTACGCGCCCTGCCCGAGCGGTTTTGAATCTTCAAAACGATAAATTTAACGGCTGCCTCCAGGTCTACATAAACCCACACTTCTGAGGCAATGCCGTCTTCGCTGTGCTCGAAAATACTGTAACCAAATCCGTGTCGTATTACATAGGGTGATTTCCCACGTCTTGGCAAAGGCATGGGCGACCAATATTGACCTGTTTCTTCGTCACGGATATAGTAGACTTCTCCCCCGCTATCGGTGACCGGGTCGTTGTCCCAGGGCGTAAGCCGGAATTCATGCGCGTTTTCAGCCCAGGTATAGGAAGATCCGCTCTCAGATACGATTGTTCCAAAGTTTCGGTTAGCGATTACATTGATCCAGGGTAAAGGAGTTGAGCGTTTGCCGCTAATGGTAATTACATATTCCCTTCCATCGGCGCTGAAACCACCCAGTCCGTTATTAAACTGAAGGCCATCTGGTGGTAGCACTTTATCGCGCGAGGAATGATACGCAGCGACCGGGAGATAGGGAGTATTTGCTTTTGATTTTGGACGTCGGTTCACCTGGTCGACCAAATTTCCGTGCGTATCTGAAATGATGATTCGGGCTACCGTTTGAAGCAGTACGCGATCTTCGGCAGATATCTGGTCCGCCGATCGCACAAAGATTCCACCTTGCTTGTTTGCGACATTGATGGGAAAACCCGCCATGACAAGTCCTTGAATCTGGTCCTGCAAAAGTTGGCGATAGCTGCTGTAGTCTTCATTCAAAATAACCAGGTCGGTCATCAAGCCCTTCAATTGCCAAAAGGCCCTGGCCTGCATACATTGCTTTACCAGGGTAATGTTTGAATTGTCTGATATTTGCAGGAGTACGATGGGCAAGTCACCTGAAATGGAATAACTCCAGAGACCGGATTGTCCTTTTTGATTTTTGATTAAGATATCCGGGCTTGCCCGCAAAGCCGGGTTTGAATAAATCACTGAACTTGCCAACCGGCCATAAAACTGCGCGTCGGCTTCTGTGGCATTGATTTGTCTCAATATTACCTGGCTGTGAGTCCACGACAATTCAAATGCACGATTCCTGAGGTGGTGATCCTGATACTTGTCCAGCAAACTTTGACTGCCTTCCCGTGTTTCGGTAATACCGGTAATGACGTCGATCATGGCCGTTTCATTGGGCTCGAGGATGATTCTTGATTGAATGGAAACGATGGGATCGAGCACAGATCCTTGAGAACCGGAAAGGGATTCAGAAATAGTCAGAGCCCTCGGTTCCGCCACACTGTTTCCCCGACCGATGAATTTGTCCCGGTCCGTTTCATATGAAATCTGCTGTACCTCCACTCCCGTAACTCTCATCAGG
>JBGPGZ010000424.1:0-4283 GCA_041484175.1 Cyclobacteriaceae bacterium
AAAGAATGAGGCAAGGAGAGATCTGGCATGCTAACCTCAACCCTTCCAAAGGAAGTGAGCAGGCGGGTTTCCGGCCAGTAGTGATTCTGAGCGGCAATTTGCTTAACCAACATCTTCCTGTTGTTATTGCAGTGCCGCTGACAACCAAAATCAAAAACTACAAGGGCAACCCCGTGCTAAAACCGACCAAAGCAAATTGCCTGAAAAGCGAATCTGAAATGCTGATCTTTCATATCCGTTCTGTTTCGAAAGACCGGCTGTTTGAAAAAGTGGGCAATATTGAGCCGTCCGAGCTTGAGCGCGCCCTAAAAACGTTAAATGATGTTTTGAAATATTGATTTTTCTTGCCCCCGAAGCAGAAACAAATACCTGGAGTGACGTGTTTCAACGGGTGGAAACCTACATTAAGAAGTAAGGGGATTGGATTAGCTGCCCGGGGGGGCGGGGGGCGATCAAATCCGGAATTCCTGCGGAGTAACTGTGTTTGAAATGCTAAATTTTAGCACCTTGCGCGAGTTTGTTGAACCCGTGCATTATCATGAGACACAGAATATCCCTCCTGCCATTTTTAATTTTCGGATTAACGAGGTTGAGCATCGCTCAGAATACAACGCAAGCATTGCCCATCTGGCCCGATTCGCTGAATAATTTATATGCTTCCGATTGGCTGGTAAAAAGACCCACTGTAAAGGCTTCGGTATATCAATCCGGCCGCGGCAGGAATATTATCCTATACAATGGTTTGGTAAAACGCGTATTTAGAATTGGATCCAATCTTGCTTGCATTGATTACAAGAATATGATCAATGGGCAGCAATTGTTGAGAGCGATAAAACCGGAGGCAAGATTGATGATCAACGGCAATACCTATGATGTAGGAGGACTTGTCGGGCAAAAAGAGAACGCTTATTTATTGCCGGAATGGTTGGAAGATTTGAGGGCGGGGGAAGAGGATTTCCGATTTGTCGGTTTTTATGTTTCGGCCATTTCGCCCTTTCTAAAGTGGAGGCCCGCAACCTGGACGATGAACAGGATGCAAGCAACCGGTAAATTAATTTCCTTTCAATTTCAATCGCCGGTCTCACAACTCGAAGGAATTGTGGTAACGGTCAACTATGAATTGTACGATGGCATCCCGCTTATCGTAAAATGGATTTCGGTTGAAAACAAGTCAAGTACGATTTTTACAATCAATCGGGTTGTGAATGAGGTGATTGCATTGGTGGAGGAAGAAAGTGCGGTCGTGGGCAGCCCGGAGCAAATGAAAAAACAACACGGGATTTATGTGGAAACCAATTACGCGTTTAACAACGCGATGCGATATGATATCAGCGATCAAACGACCCATTGGAAGGTTGACTCTGCTTATACTTCTCAGGTAAACTATTACTATCAAACGCCCTGTTTGCTGGAGATATATCCCGAAAAAGTATGGGCTGTTGAGTTGCGTCCCGGCAAGTTATTCAAATCAGTGCGCACGCACGAGTTGCTGATGGATAGTTATGACCGGGAACGAAGAGGATTGGCCATCCGCACCATGTACAGCACCGTGGCCCCATGGACAACACAAAGTCCGATTTTTATGCACCTGGTTAGTAAGAACAATCAACAGGTAAAAGAGGCGATTGACCAATGTGCGGCAACGGGATACGAGGCATTGATACTGAGTTTCGGAAGTCATTGTAATATGGAGGATACTTCCGCAGCCAATGTAAAACAGTGGAAAGAGATGGCAGACTATGTCCATCGAAAAGGAATACAAATCGGGGGATACTCCTTGTTTAGCAGCCGCAGGATCAGCGATGAAGATGATGTGATCGATCCGGCTACCGGCAAACCGGGTGGTGCTTTTTTTGGCAATGCTCCTTGTCTGGGTAGCAAATGGGGACTTGCCTATTTGGCAAAATTAAAAATCTTTATTAGCGAGACCGGTTTTAGCCTTTTTGAAAACGATGGACCTTATCCGGGAGATGTTTGTGCATCCACAACGCACCCGGGTCATCACGGAGTGGCGGATAGCCAGTGGCGCCAAATGGAGATGCAAAAAGCATTTTATCATTGGTGCAACGAAAACGGAATCTATGTAAATGCTCCGGATTGGTATTTTCTGGATGGCACCAACAAAATAGGAGTTGGTTATCGCGAAGTGAATTTCTCCCTATCCAGGGAACAGCAAAAAATATTGAACCGTCAAAATATTCATGATGGTACCATAGAAAAAACAGGATCAATGAGCTGGGGTTTTGTGCCGCTTACCAAATACCAGGGGGGAGGCCCTGAAGCTGTTTTGGAACCACTGAGCGAACACTTAAAGGACTACGAACAATTAATGATCGAATACTATGGCGCCGGCGTGCAGGCTTGCTACCGGGGACCAAGACTTTATGATACAGAGGTCACCCGGCAACTTGTAAGGCATACTATTGACTGGTACAAAAATTACAGGGAAATTCTCAACTCCAATATGATACACCTGCGCCGCGCCGACGGGAGGGATTGGGATGGTTTTTTGCATGTCAATCCACTCCTAAGACAAAAAGCCCTCCTGATGGTCTTTAATCCTACGAAGGAGAAAATCAAGAGATCCATAAGAGTACCCTTGTATTACGCGGGACTAACGACGGCAGCCCTGGTCAAAGAAAAGGACGTGACAAAGAGGGAATATCAGCTCAACCGGAATTATGAAATCGAATTGAATATTGAAATTGAGCCTGAAGGTTATAATTGGTTTGTAGTGGAGCAGTAAGAGGTTGGATAGCTGCATCATCCGGAACTAAAATGGCGGATACCTTTTTATGGCCGTTGGGTCATTTTTCTTCCATCAAGTCATCGGGTTTTGTTATATTTCATCAAACTTTAGATTACTTGGGAAAAATGAGAACTACAATCGTACTAATTATCATGATGGGTGTTTTTTCTTTAACGCAAGGACAGACCTCAAAAAATATGCAATACAATCTTCTGATCGGCACTTACTCCAGCAAGGACAAAAACAACGGGATTTACGTTTATACTTTCAATGCGCAGACCGGGGAGTTCAGTCTTCGTTCTAATTCACCTGACATCAAAAACCCATCCTATCTTGCCATCAGCAAGGATGGAAAACACGTGTATTCGGTAAGCGAAGCCGGAGCGGGAAAAGGCGGCATAAGCGCATATGCCTTCAATCCCCTTTCCGGTGAACTTAAATTCATAAACAGCGTAAGTTCGGGCGGAGACGGCCCATGCTATGTTTCTGTTGATGGTCAAAACAAAGTTGTATTTGCAGGCAACTACAACGCCGGAAGTCTATCTGCCATCCGGGTCAATCAGGATGGCTCGTTAAATTCCGATATTCAGACCATCCAGCACGAAGGAAGCGGTGTTAACAAGGAAAGGCAGGATAAACCTCACGTTCATTCCACCGTTTTATCGCCTGATGATCGCTATTTGCTTGTTCCGGACTTGGGGACCGATCACGTGGATATATATAGTGTGGATATTGCCAATGTTCAGCCGCTAAAACCTGCAGCGCCGGCTTTCGCCAGTGTCAAGGCAGGAAGCGGCCCCCGTCATTTGGTTTTTCACCCCCATGGGAAATTTGCTTACCTGATCCAGGAAATGGAAGGACTCATAACCGCATTTGATTATAAAGATGGGAAGCTGACGGCTAAACAATCGGTTTCCATGCTTTCGCCCGGTTTTACCGGAGACGTAGGGGCGGCTGATATCCATGTTTCCCCGGATGGCAAATTTCTCTATGGATCAAATCGCGGTGATGCAAATGACATTGCAATTTATGCCGTTGAGAGGAATGGAAAATTGAGCTACGCCGGCCGTCAGTCAACGCTGGGAAAAACACCCCGTAATTTTGCGATCGACCCGACCGGAAATTTTCTGCTTGTTGCCAATCAGGGAACCGACGAAATCATCATTTTCAAACGGGATCAAAAAACCGGATTGCTGACCCCTACCGGGAAAAAAATCTCCGTTACCAAACCCGTTTGTCTGAAGTTTGCGGCAATAAAGTAATGGGCAGACATTTCGTTCGGCAGAGGATGGGGCCTTCATTTCCCATTAATAATGGATGAAATATTTTATAGTCTTCTGTTACTGAAATGAATTTCTGGCCTATGAAGTGGGTGCAAGTACTTGATCCATTGAATAGCATCGCTTTATCCGCTTTGGTGGCTGTCTTGCCTATTGCTGTTATTTTTTGGGCATTGATCATCAGAAAGATGAAAGGCTATCAGGCTTGTCTGATTGCCACCGCTGTGGCCGTACTCATTGCCATCACTATATAC
>JBGPGZ010000425.1:0-4276 GCA_041484175.1 Cyclobacteriaceae bacterium
CCATAGTTGGCAGGATAATAGACCGACGAGTACAGAACGCGATCCAACTTAAGCAAACCGGTTTCCTTGTCCACCTCGTATTTCGTCCGCATGCCGGTAGATATTTCTACAATGCCGTTGACAAATTCGGGAGGGTTTGTCCCGGTGGAAGCTTCGTGCCAGGGATGTTTAATCATAACAATCGATTTAACACCCGAATATAATTAAGCGATGCTACGCAAACGGCAGGATCAACAAGAAATCTTTGTGACTTGTCAGGGCTAAAGCCCTTGATGACATCCACACATTTTAACCCCGGCCTTAAGGCCGGGGTTATTGGGCGACGTCTTACATGGGGCTTCAGCCCTGAACAGCGTCATCATCACAAAATAAGAAAGCCCGTCTGCGAACAATCAGACGGGCTTTCCGAAGTATGAACAGTGTTATTTATTCTCTGTCTTCTCTTTGTCCTTTTTCTCCGTTTTCTTTAGTTCCCGGATCTTGTCTCCATCTTTCAACCGCTTGGAGACGACCAGGAAAGGGCCGGTTACGACTTGTGCGCTGTCACTGATACCCGAAAGAATTTCAATATTATCATAATCGCTGATCCCGGTCTTTACCTCCACCATCTTCGCAATTCCTTTTTCATTGACAAATACGACCACCTTATCCTGCTTTTTCTCCTGCTTCTTCTTGTCGTTGTCATTTACCACTTTGTGTTCCGTATTCTCGCCTTCAGCCGGCACCGCTTTAGCTCCCTCCTTCTCATCCGGTTTACGTGTTGTCACCGATGCCAGCGGCACCGAAAGTACGTTGGACTTGCGGGTGGTGATAATGTCAACGCTGGCTGTCATCCCGGGCCGAAAAGGAAACTTGTTCCCTTTCAGGATTAAATCCTCATACGAAGAACGCAGAATAAGGATTCTCACTTCGAATTCGGTAATCGCATCGGCGGAGACCTTGTCTTTTGCCGTATTGGCGATATTGGTGACAATCCCTTTGAACTGCTTGTTGATATTCTGATAGGCGTCCACGTCAATCGTCACACTATCACCCAGGTGAGCCCGGACGATATCGTTTTCATTGACGTTCACGCGCACTTCCATTTTATTCAAGTCAGCAATGCGGAGCATTTCGGTTCCCGTCATCGTAGCTGTTCCCACAACACGCTCGCCCTTCTTTACGCTCAATTTGGAAACAATTCCCTTCATGGGCGCCAGCACGGACGTCTTGCGCACGCTTTCCCTTGATTCTCTCACCGATGCCTGTGTACTTTTCACAACAAATTTGGAGGCCTCCACCGACTGTTCTGCGGAAGCCAGGTTGTTCTTTGCTACCTCAAAATTCTGTTTTGCTATTTGCCAATCCGACTCGGATATTACTTTTTCATTCCACAATTTCTCCTGCCGTTTAAAATCCGCCTCGGCACGAATGTAGGTTGCCTTTGATCCGGAAAGCGCTGCTTCGGAAGAAACTGCATTTGCCTTCATTTGGCTAAGGGAAGCCTCTGTCCGTTCCAGTTGACTTACCCATACATCCGGCCGGATTTTCACCAAAATCTCACCGGCCCGGACAGAGTCTCCGTCTTCCACATTGAGCTCAATGATTTCTCCGGAAACTTCAGGTGCAAGCTTTACCTCCGTTACCGGTTGCACGGTTCCGGAAGCGCTCACTTTTTCGGTGATCGCCACTTTTTTGGCCTTTGCAAATTCGACTTCGATATCCTTCGATTTCCCGATCCATCCCTGCGATTTGCCTATCACAAGGAAAAGAATGATCACGATCAATCCGCCAACGCTGAGATAAATTAGTCGATTTGATTTACGCTTCTGTTTTGCCATTTCGTTCAGTCATTTTCAAAATTAGAATTCTATTTGCTTACCCTGATAAAAGTCGAGGATTTTTTTTCTAAAAATAAAATTGTATTTCGCGCGCGTCAAGTCGGACTTGGCGCGAAACAAATCATTTTCGGATACATGATATTCCACAAAACTCAGCGCACCCAATTCAAAGCGCTGCTTATTCATCCGGTAAGCCTCCTCCTGGGCCTTCACGGATTTGAGCGATGAAGAATAAGTTTTTGCCGCGGCGAGTGCATCATTGTAAGATGACTCGATGCTTTGCCGCAGGGTGTTCTCTGTCTCCTGGACGGTGATGTCCGCAAGCCGCTTGGATACCAGCGCACGCTGAACGTTGGTCCTGGTTTGAAGGCCATTAAAAACAGGAATGCTCAATTGCAAGCTAATGCCTTTAAACAAATTGTCTTTTAATTGAGCCCTTTCTCCATAGCTATCAGCAATTTGAACAGGATGCGGTATGTCCGTCAAGACAGGTTCTCCCGTCGATTGAACATAGCCGATCTGCCTCGAATCAAAGGTGGATCCTGCAACGGAACGGGGGCCATCCGAAATGCTTGAATAGTTGGATTGGGCGGATCCACTCAGGGAGAGCCTGGGGTATAAACTTCCCTGCGCGGCTCTCAATGCCAATTCGGCGCTTTCTACTTTCAAAACGGCGCTTTTCACTTCAGGCATGTTGACAAGTGCCAATTGATAAACGTCTGCCGGTGTCAGTGGAAGTGCCGTATCCTCCAATTGCAAGTCAGGGATGACTGGTTCAATGGCTGTTGAAGCCGGAACCTGCATGGATTGTTTCAGTTGGAGCAGCGAAAGATTAAGCGCGTTTTCCTGGTTAATCAAATTAACTTCATTGGTAGCAACCTGGGCTTCCTGAGTAAACTGATTGGATAAGGGTAGTGCGCCGGCAGCCACCTGCTTTTTTATTCTTTCCAGTTGCTGATTGCTGGAATTCAACTGAAACAGTGCGTTCTCATAGAGCTCCCTATTGAGAATCACCGTAACGTAGTTGGTGACTATACTCAGGATTACATCATTTTTTGCTTTGGCCAAATCCATACTGGAAGCGGAATAGTCGCGCTGGCTTTGACGGAAAGTGTTTTGAATCCGGAGCCCATTAAAGAGGGTCACCGAGGATGTTGCCTGCACATTGATGGTATTGGAATTTCTGTTGACATAATTGTTTTCCACCGGGTTTAGCGCCCGTCCGTAGTTCTTACCGTAAGCTCCACCCAAATTCAAGTTTGGCAGAAATGCCATCTTGCTTTGAAGGAGGTTAATCTGGTAACTCTCCACATTATACTCACTGCGCTTTACTTTCAGATTATTCTCCAACCCGATTTTTACACATTCCTGCAACGTCAGTTTTTGAGGCTCTTGAGCAAGGCATTCCTGCAACATGGACATGGTGAGAATGGCTAACAGTAATAATCGTTTCATACTTCGAATAGAGATTGATGTTAAATTTGTGGGATATAAATCACTTCTTTTACCCAGCTAAGACTCCTGAGATAATCAAATGTTACGGATTTGATGCCGGAATCCATCTCAATCACCAGGCAGGCCAGATCATTTTTTCCCTTGCGCGAAACCGACATGGTGGCAATATTGCAATCATCATGCGCTAACACGCTGGCGATAAAGGCGATGCTGCCCTTGACATCAGCCGCAAAGATGATCAGCGTATGCAGATTGGCGCTGAAATCGGCCTTGAAGCCGTTGACTTCCGCGATATTGATCAATCCACCCCCCTTGCTTTCTCCGAGGACCTCAATTTCCCTGGCCTCGCTCTTGAGTTTCAGCCGGATGGAGTTCGGATGCAATGCCGACGCATTCCCGATCGACTTAAATACATAATGCAATCCCAGGGCCGGCGCAAGTTCCAGCGCCTCCTTGATCCGCTTGTCATCGGTGCTGAAATCGAGGAGACCTGCAATGATGGCACGGTCGCTGCCATGACCTTCGTATGTGCGGGCAAACGAATTATAAAAGACAATTTCCGCCTCGCGCGGCGTTGTGCCAAGAAGTTTTAAGGCAGCCCGGCCTATGCGCACGACCCCCGCAGTGTGAGAGCTGGAAGGACCGATCATCACCGGACCAATCATATCAAATACACTGCTTTTCTCAGCCATACGGGGTAAATAACGAGATTAACCTTTAAAAGGATTTTTGTTTAGAGCTATTATTGGAACTTTTAAGGGTATTTCTCAATCAGCGGCAAAAATAGCGTTTCTCCCGCTAAATGAGTGATGTTTTTGATGTTTTCCGCAACCGGTTTACTAATCGAAGAAAATGTTGTATTACAATTTGGTCCGAATCATTCGTACTTCTTGGCTGCCGGTAATTGATTAAGTCATAAAGTGTTTACAATTCCCTGTCGCGCGTTTCAAACCGCGATGGGGGCTTTGATACCGGGGTGCGATTGATAGTCTAAGATTTCA
>JBGPGZ010000426.1:0-4241 GCA_041484175.1 Cyclobacteriaceae bacterium
ATAATATGCTAGGCCGTCAAAACGCATACGCTGTATTTTATCAGCGGCCGGAACCGATTTATGCGATACCCAAGCCCTTCAAACTCTCCGTCTTGGGGTCCGCCTTTCCATCATTCACCTACAATTTTAATTTTTAACAACGATGTCCAATTTTCCCCGCAGCCTCATTCAACTAGCCCTGTTCATGTTTCTTGCAGGTTGCCTCACGCCCTATGAAATAAAAACGATGAACGCAGGCGGGCAAATTGTCATCGACGGGTATGTTAGCACATTGGATCAAACGTATATCGTCGAGGTCGGGATAACGACTTCCATTTCGCGTAAACCATTTCCGGCGAACGGCGCTCAGGTAACGCTTTATGACGATCAATCGCATTCATTTCAATACACGCCCAGCACGAGGTACGAGGGGCAATATGAACTCAACGGATTTCAAGCTTCGCAGGGCGTTTCCTATTTTATAGAAGTAATCCTTAAGGACGGAAGAATACTTCGCTCCTATCCTGAAAAAGTACCTGCTGGACCGGGCTCTCTTACCACTGAATATGGCTTTGAAAGGAAGGGAATCACGAGTCCGGATGGTTATTCGGTATCCACTCCTTATGTTGATGTATATGTTAATGCCTTGAAGAACTCCGATTCCGACTCGATCTATCTGAAATGGGATGCGATTAGCACCTATATATTTGTGCCTACTAATTTCCCGGATCCTTTCGGTGTTGTTCCTCCTCCGTGTTTTGTTACTCAAAAATCTGATCCTCAGCGTATTAACTTGGCCAAGTTAAACCCAAACCGAACTACCGAATTGAACCGTGTTCTGGTAGCGAGAAGGTTTGTTAATTATTCTTTCATTACGCGCCATTATTTCACGGTCTACCAGTCCTCCCTGACATTTTCGGCATACGATTATTGGAGAAAGGCGGACTTATTGACCAATCGCGTGGGGTCCGTTTTCGATACGCCACCTGCCCCTTTGATCGGAAATATTTACAATGTAAACGACCCATCGGATAAGCCCTTGGGATACTTCCAGGCAACCAATTCAACCTTCAGTCGTTTCTTTTTAATCCACAGCGATATCCCAAACGAGTACGCGCCAGATAAAGATTACTGCACCTTTCGTTTTGATCGGATTATTTATCCAGACAACTGTCTTGATTGTTCAACCCTTGCGAACAGCAGCTACGTTGGACCCGACTGGTTCTAATGATTTCAGGAAGGAAAATGGAAAAGGTGTTATTTTCGTGTCTTGATTCTTCGTACGATAAAGTCGCCAATGCTCCTTCCTTGCAGCTTTCCATTCACACAAGCGGGCATGTAATGGATCCCGCCGTACATTCTGCTAATGGCCGCCTCCTCGGATGCCTGCAGAAATGATTTGAAGCTGCGGGGCGGCATTCCAAACTCTACTTCTGTGGAATCTGTAAAGGCAAAGCTGTCTCCGAGTAGTTTTGTTAATGCCGTTGCCGCCGAACTTGATATCACACTGTGTCCGCTGGTGTATTCGGGAAATGGAGGAGTCTGCAATAAGGGTACCCAATTCTCGTCAATGTATTGATTAATGTAGGTCTCGGGCCGTACCAACTTGCTTCTGTATTTTTCATCCCAGCAACTGATAAATCCATCGTTCAGGGATATAGAAACCAGGGCATAGACTTCTGCGGACTGGACAATACCAACCTTGGATTGATTGCAGGCTACACGGGTAATGTTCATCCAGTGACCTCCTGGCGAAATCTTCTTTGTGGCAAACATGACGTGGCCCTTCACATTCATTACAAAAGGGTTACAATCCCAGAAGCTTGCAATTTCACGCTGCTCCATCGTCAGGTTCTTTCCAGTTTCATAAACTTGATTTGCTTCATCGTAGAATTGGCTGCCTTTGGTTGTGGAAAATGCGGTCGGGGGAACCGGCTTAAATTGAGCGGCGGAATCAATGACGAAGGTTCTTATCTTATTCCAATGTGGCTCCACCCCATCCATGTAGGCAGGAGGAGTCGGTTTCCACGTACTTGGATCGGTCTGAATTGAATATTTCGGAAAAGATCTCGTTTGTTTATAGTTGTCTTTGGATGACCACGCCAGGATATGATCGGCTACCTTGGTGCCATACTCAATGGAACGGTTGTAGACATCGTCCGGCAATCCGGTGTCCTTGAATTCTTGCATGATCGACGCATAGAACTCGTCCATCTTGTCCTCAGAGAATACCAGCGCTTTGCCAACTTTCAAGACGGCCTGAGCAGCAGCAAGGGGAAAGCAATATTCAACGCCAGGTTCAGGCTTTGGAACAGGTCCCAGGCCGTGGAGTTGGCCGGCGAGGCTGACATAATTTGAATCTTGAGGAATCAGGGCCTCGTACCCCGCCACGCTGGCGTATGCGTATATCCGGCTGGCCACGGGCGGTGAAAAAATGTCGTGAACAATCAGATCGGTAATTTCCTTGATTGAACGATGTAGAAACTCGGGGTTTTGAACCTTTGTCTTGTATTCTTCACTGGGTGCCGAACAAGAAACGAACGCTCCTGCTAACAACATCGACCATATATATCCCTTCATATCACAAAAATTACTGCAAGTATACGTTATTCGTTACTATCCTGAAATGATCAAAATCAGTTTCGTGCGAATCTAGTTACGTCATCATTTAACGACGTAATTCACTTTGTTCAAGCCCACTCCCCTTATTTCCAGTGACTTCCAATTTCTCGGCAGTTTAACCTTGATTTGCTGAATTCCCCCGTCGGTGATCTGCAAACCTCCAAGGCCAAAAATAACAGACTGCAACATACCTCCGGCACCGGTGGCAAAATACGGATTAGTACCTCCCGCCGTCTCCGAGATTACTCCGAACGGGGGCACTTCATTAGGTTTGTAACTTTTGACAAATATTTCGTATGCCTTTTCAGGATTCCCCAGTCTGGAATAGAGGGTCGATAATACAGCGTTTCCCATGGCGGGACCATTGGGTGAGAACCGCGATTCATAATAGTTTAGATCTTTCTCGATCTGAGTTCTATCCGAGATGATTTCCAGTGGATATGCGAGCAAATTGACGTCTGCTTGCTTGATCTCTACACCATCATAGGTGGCATTTTCCTTTGTTGTTCCATCAGGAAATTTCAGGATGGGGATATTTTGCGCTACGTGGTCCCAATCAGGGTTGGGAGCTAACCCTATTTCTTTGGCGGATTGCGTGGCATAACGCAAGACAGTGATGGCTATTCCGTTAGTAAAAGCGTTATTGTCAATGTTTTCCTGCCATTCGTTGGCCCCGATCACATTATTGATGTCGTAATGGCCAGGGGCTTTACGCTCTACCCGGCTTACCCAGAAGTCAGCCACCTCTTTCAACACGGGATAGCCGCGGTCACGAAGCCATTGCTTATCTTTCGTCACTTGGTAATATTTCCAAAAGGCCCAGCCAACACAACCGGTGATGTGATGTTGAAATGGTCCTGTCAATGCCCAGACTGGTGTGTCTTCCGATCCCTGGTCAGAGGATTCCCACGGAAACATAGCGCCCTGATAACCGTGTGAAAATGCGTTCTGCTTGGCGGCCTCAAGCCGCTTGAACCGGTACTCCAAAATCGATTTGGCAATTTCAGGTTGTAAGGCAAGGATGGGCGGATACATCCATAATTCTGTATCCCAAAACGCATGTCCGTTATATCCAAGACCAGATAAGCCCATCGGAGACAAACTATATGCAGTCCCCTCGCGAACAAACGAATACAAGTGATAGAGCGCAAACCGGATGTCCCGCTGCGCCTGCAGATCGCCTTCGATCACAATATCACCCTTCCAAAGTTTGGCCCAGGCCTCTTCATGATGCTGCACCAGGCGTTGGGTCCCTTCCAGCTTGGCAAAGATGGTCAGGCGCTCAGCCTCATTCAACGGATCTTCATAGTGCTCGGTCGACGTTGCCGATGCCACCACACTGAAGGTATATGCTTCGCCCGCCTTCAATGATTTTGTGAATTTGGCCAGGTGCATGTTGTAGTCCCAGTCTTCGTGAATAAGGTTCGGTTCCTGACCGTGGGGTTCTGCAAAAATAAAACTATTGCTGGCTGCAACGATATGCTTTCCCGAGGGGCTCCTGGCTACCGAAGTGAGTAACGGAATAGTCACATGCGGTCTGTCGACTTCACTGTAAAGGTTTTTTACATCGACCAAGTGGTTGGGTGCTTCAATAACGCTCATCGGCGTAATGCGAATGTTTTTTTTTGCTTTGACCTCAA
>JBGPGZ010000427.1:0-4235 GCA_041484175.1 Cyclobacteriaceae bacterium
GGTGTACCGCAGAATGGCATAAAAGAAGCGGAAAGCGGTGAACTCTGGCGCTCGGACGATGGCGGTGAAAAATGGACACGCGTAAGTCAGGACCAGAGCCTCGGTGGGCGCGGTGCCTATTACACGCGATGCAAAGTCACGCCCGATAATCCTGACGAAATATATTTTCTTTCGAGTTCGTACGACTTCTCCAAAGACGGAGGCGTGACCACACACCCGGCGGTGGGGGCAGCAGTGCCTAACTGGGATCACCACGAGATGTGGATAGATCCGACGAACGGCAACCGGCAAGCCGTTGCCGGTGATGGAGGTGTGTCAATCAGCCAAAACCGGGGAAGGAGCTGGTTTCGCATTCAACTGCCGGTGGCTCAACTGTATCACGTTACCGTGGACAACCATATTCCCTACTATGTATATGCAAACCGGCAGGATGGCCCGTCCACGCGAGGACCAAGCTTGTTTTTAGGGGACGATTTTCTGGCAGCTGGTATTCCACGGGGGGAATGGCATGATGTGGGTGGTGGCGAAAGTGGTTTTGCAACACCCGACCCCGTTGACCCCGATCTCATTTGGTCAAGCGCTTCGGGTTCGGGAGCAGGCGGCGGAATTGTGGTGAGGTACAATGAAAAGAGACGGCAATACAGACAAGTAGAGGTCTGGCCGGAAGCCGCGCATGGATCACCTGCCAGCGATGTTAAATATCGTTTTCAATGGACATTCCCGTTGTTAATCTCTCCGCACGATCACAATACCGTTTATGTTACGAGCCAACACGTTCACAAAACGACCAATGGCGGCCAAAGTTGGCAGGTGATTAGTCCCGATCTGAGTACGAATGACAAAAGCAAACAAACTATTTCTGGCGGATTAACGCCGGATAATATCGGCGTGGAATATTGTTGTGTCATATATGCGTTGGATGAATCGCCCGTTCAAAAAGATGTGCTGTGGGCCGGCACCAACGATGGACTCGTGCACGTCAGTCTCAACGGAGGTGCATCCTGGGAAAACGTTACCAAGAACATAAAGGGACTGCCACCCCTGGGAACCGTAAGGAATATTGATGCTTCAAAATGGAAGGCGGGCAAGGCTTACCTTACGGTGGACTTCCACCAGGTTGGAAATTTTGAACCACATGTATATAAGACAGAAGATTTTGGCAAGACGTGGTTAAAGATCACAGAAGGTATTCCAAAGAGCACCCTGAGCTATGCCGGTAATATACGGGAGGATCCTACCCGGCCGGGATTACTTTACTTGGGTACAGAAAATTCATTGTACATTTCCTTTGATGACGGCGGTCATTGGCAATCGTTAATGACCAACATTCCAGCCGCGCCAATGTACTGGATTGCCATCCAGGAGAACTTCAACGATCTTGTGATAGGTACCTATGGCAGAGGTATTTGGATATTAGATGATATTTCTCCGCTTCAACAGCTGACAAGCGAAGTAACCGCATCGGCTGCTTATTTGTTTCAGCCCCGGAAGGCATACCGTTTCAGACCTATTACGTCACCTTTTGCCATGTTTGATGATCCTTCCGGCGGGACTAATCCTCCGTCCGGGACTCCTCTCAACTATTGGTTGGCAGCCGATTCGAAGGATAGTGTTGCGCTTACCATTAAAGATGCGAACAATGCTGTAGTGCGAACCCTTTATCACAAGGGCAAAGCGGGCATCAACCGGGTATGGTGGGATCTTCGCGAGGATTCTTCTACGATGATCACCATGCGGACCAAACCACAATATGCCGACTGGATTGATATCGGAGACAAGCGCGCGAAGCCCGCACCGACTTTCACCCATAGTGTTTCACCGCTTGTAAAGCCTGGAGACTATTCGATCAACCTGAAGTTTGGAGAAAAGGAATTCACCCAAAAATTGAAGGTCCTCAAGGACCCGAATTCAGAAGGCTCTGAATCGGATATTGCGGCGCAATATGAGCTGATCGCCGATCTGAAAAAAGATTTAAGTACTGCAGCCTCCATGGTCAACCAAATGGAATGGATCCGGAGGCAGCTCTATGATCTGAAGGCGATCGTCCAGGATGCAAAAGGGGCAGATGAGGTGATCAAAGGTATTGATGCTACGGATGCGAAATTGGTTGCCATCGAAGGCAATCTCATTCAATTAAAAATAAGTGGCCAGGGACAAGGTGATACGCGGTGGCCGGCGGAGGTGGTAGAGAAAATGCGATACCTTGTTTCGCGCGCCGAAACTGCCGACTTCCCTCCTACCGATCAGGATCGCGAAGTGCAACAGCTCTTAAAGAAAAAACTTCAGGAAAACCAGTCCAAACTGAATCAGTTTCTGGAAAAGGAAATGCCGGTTTTTATGGAACTGCTAAGAAAATACAACTTCAATTCATCAATCATTATCAAAACCAAGTAACACCCGGTTCCAAGTTCCCTGGTTAAGACAGAATTCTTTGTGTCCATTGTGCCTTCTTAGTGTTCTTTGTGATCCTGAATTCTAGGTCACGAAGTCCACACCTGCGTGCCGAAGCACTTCGGTGCGCAGGCACAAAGAACCACCATGGAAACAAAGAATTCAGGTTTACAATTTGTCTAATCGAAAATTGTCATGACTCTTATTCTATCGAGAGTTCAAAAAACAGGGTTTTCGTGTTCAGAACATCAATGTACGTGATGGAAGAATTGGAATTTCTTTCGGTAAGAATGTCGCTCACCTGTGTATGACCAACGATCTGGTGATAGCCATAAAGAAAATCAAAACACGTCTCCCGCCGGTCGGCCCACGTGATTCCTCCAAAATAATCGCCGCCACCCCTCATGATCCCAACGGTGTGGAGCACCTCTTGATTGTCCGAGCGATCGATGTCGTTCAGGAAATCAGCAACGTTCATTTCGCCCGAAATGATCTCATCGTATTTGTCTTTCCAGGCGACCCTGGCAAAGGCATTGCTTATTCCGGCATGCGTGAATAGATAGTTCTTCCTTTGAAATGCTACTTGAAACAGATCTTTGTTAGACCGGAATAGCTCGGTGTAGTCAACCTGAAATTCCGGATTAAACCCGGAACAGTGGTATTTTGGATACTCGCTGTATTGGATATCGTGATTACCCAGCAGCAGGATCACTTTATCAGGAAACCTTTTCTTAAAGTCAATCAACTCCCGCAGGTTTTCGCGAATAACATCAGGAGGAATGTCAACGCTATCGACATAATCTCCGATAAACACAACCTGGTCATATTGATGAGGATCGATGCTTTTCCAGCAGTCTTTACCATGAAGATCTCCTACGGCCAAGAGTTGCATAACATTTCGTTTATTGAATGGTATTCGATGGCAAGCCACACCAATACCGCAAGATTAATCATGATCGTAACCCGATCAAAAGGCGAATCAACTCCTTTTCAAACGGTTTTCGCTGCAGCAATACAATTACATCGTGCAGCAATCCGTTGCCGAGGGCCCATATTCCGGCCAGAACGATCATGTAGTGCAGTTTGAGCATCGCAGAATGCAGTGTGTTTAGGATAGTCAGGATCTAGAAGCAGAGACAATAGACTCCTTTGGTCAGCATTGAAGTTAACAGAAATATTGCAAAGAGAAGTTGCTGGAAACAGCTAACTTGATGGCTTTTGTGAGATTCGATGAAGCCGTTATTTTCGATTATTCCATTCCTTTTTTGTTGCTTTTCTCTTTTTGCTCAAAATAGAAAAATTGACAGCCTCAACACGGCTCTGGCCTCGGCCACGGATGATCCAATCCGATCGGATTTGTACCACCTTTTGGCCACTGAAACCTGGGATTATGATTTTGAGCAAGGGAAGTTTTTCGCTGACCAGGCTTATGCCCTTTCCAAAAAAGCAAATTACACGCAGGGGCTTGTTCAGGCACTCACCGACATTGGCATGTACTCTTATTTTAAAGGTGACTATGCAGAAGCGCTTCGGAACTATGAGCTGGCCCTTGATATTGCCGGCGACAAAAACTTTGGTGACTTTCCCTCCTACACGCTGACACGACTTGGCAACTTATACCGGGTTCAGTCGCAATTCGACTCGGCCCGCCGGTATTACGAAAAATCACTGGCCTTGTTGACAGATGACCGACATCCCCTGGCGCTTTCCTCCGCCTATTACAACTGGGGGCTGTTAAACATTGCGTTGTCTGAGTACACCTCCGCAGAAAAAAATCTGAAAAGGTCAGCAGAGATCCGTCAGCTGATGGGCGATCGGCTATTGCTCGCCGAATCCTGGAAAAC
>JBGPGZ010000428.1:0-4231 GCA_041484175.1 Cyclobacteriaceae bacterium
CTCGACGGAGGCGCGATGTTTGGCGTGGTGCCCAAGTCCATCTGGCAAAAAACAAATCCGGCCGATGAAAACAATTTGTGCAACTGGGCCATGCGTTGTTTGCTGATCGAAGACGGAAGCCGGTTGATCCTGATTGACAATGGAATGGGGGATAAGCAGGACGCTAAATTTTTTAGTTACTATTACCTGAATGGCGATGACAGTCTGATCAAATCACTCCACGCGGTGGGCTTTCATGAAGACGATGTTACCGACATGTTTTTGACGCATCTTCATTTTGATCATTGCGGCGGGGGTGTGAAGTACGAATCGCAAAAGACAGTTTTAACATTCAGAAATGCGAAGTACTGGTCCAATGCCGATCACTGGAAATGGGCAACCAAACCCAACGCTCGCGAAAAGGCAAGTTTTCTAAAAGAAAATATACTTCCCATGCAGGAAAGTGGTCATCTCCATCACGTGGATTCCGGGGCTTCTTCTCCCTTTCCTCAGTTCGATTTGTTTTATGCATCGGGACATACCGACAAAATGATGATCCCAATGATCCGGTATGGATCCAGGACCATCTGCTTTGTTGCCGACCTGTTACCTTCCGTTGGCCACATCCCATTGTCCTATGTTATGGGATATGATACCCGGCCACTGATGACGCTGGAAGAAAAAGAGCGCTTCCTGAATGAAGCGGCTGAAAAGAAGTACGTATTGTTCCTTGAGCACGATGGTGTTCATGAGTGCTGCACAGTGAAACAAACGGAGCGGGGAGTGAGGTTGGACGGCGTTTATAAATTGAAGGATATCGTGTAAACTGTCAACAACGATAAATGAAGATTGGTCTGGCACTGTCAGGAGGTGGAGCTCGCGGAACAGCCCATATCGGCGTGATCAGGGCGCTTGAAGAAATGGGGTTGACTTTTTCCTGTATTTCAGGAACGAGTGCAGGATCTATCGTTGGTGCAATGTACTCTTACGGGTACAAGCCGGCTCAGATTCTGGAGATGATCCAGCAGGTGTCGATTTTCAAATCGGTCCGCCCTGCCTGGACGTGGTCTGGTTTGCTCACCATGGATGGGATGAAAGATTTGCTGATGAGGTATATGCCCGGAAATAGTTTTGACGAGCTGAAAATTCCGTTAACCATTGCCGCTACTGAAATCCAGCTAGGAGAGATTCACTATTTTACCGGAAATGAATTGATTCCGGCCATTCTGGCTTCGTGCTGCATTCCCGCGGTTTTTAGTCCCGTGCGTTTCCGCGGTGGATTGTATGTGGACGGCGGCATCCTTGATAATCTGCCTGTCCGCCCGCTAAAGGAGAAATGCGACTTTTTAGTTGGCTCTCATTGCAATCAGATTCCAAGGGAATTTGATCCAAGGAACATGAAATTGGTCGTAGAGCGCTCACTACTGATAGCCATCAACGCAAACACCCAAAACAGTAAAGGGCTTTGCGACGTCCTTATTGAGCCTCCCGGACTTGGAAAATACAGCGGCTTTGAGATCGCCAAAGCCCAGGAGATCCATGACCTGGCGTATGCATACACAAAAAAGAATTTTTCAAAAAAAGATTTTGACAAAGCCTGGGTTGTATGATCCAAACGCAATTGAGTTTTAAGGAACAAATTTTGCAGGGCATTCCTGATGAACTGCCGGAGTCAAAGGAATATGACGCCACCACGAATCATGCGCCGCGGCGAAAAGACGTGTTATCAACCGCAGAGAAGAAGCTGGCTTTGGCCAATGCACTTCGGTATTTTCATCCGCGACATCACGAACTTTTAGCAGCCGAATTTTATCATGAGCTGCTGAACTACGGACGCATCTATATGCACCGGTTCCGGCCGGATTATACGATGAAGGCAAGACCGATCCATGAATACCCGCATCAGTCACTATCGGCAGCCGCCATTATGCTCATGATTCAGAACAACCTTGACCCGGCGGTAGCACAACACCCTCATGAGTTGATCACTTATGGCGGTAATGGCGCGGTATTCCAAAACTGGGCTCAGTACCGGCTTACCATGAAGTACCTGGCGACCATGGGCGATGAGCAAACTCTCCACATGTACTCCGGACATCCGATGGGACTTTTTCCTTCTTCGCGCGAAGCGCCGCGAGTAGTGGTCACCAACGGCATGATGATTCCGAACTATTCGAAGCCCGACGATTGGGAAAAGTTTAACGCACTGGGGGTCACCCAATACGGCCAAATGACGGCCGGTTCATACATGTATATAGGGCCGCAGGGAATTGTGCACGGCACAAACATTGTGATCCTTAATGCCGGGAGAAAAATTGCTAAAAAGGGAGAAGGCCTTGCCGGAAAACTTTTTGTCACATCAGGATTGGGAGGTATGAGCGGTGCTCAACCGAAGGCGGGAAACATAGCTGGTTGTATTACCGTGGTTGCAGAAGTCAACGCGAAGGCTATCAAAAAGAGACATGAACAGGGTTGGGTCGACGAGGTAAAGGACGATTTGAAGTCGTTAACCGCCAGGGTGAAAGAGGCCATCGCGGGAAAAGAGGTTGTGTCCATCGCGTTTGAGGGTAACATCGTAGATGTATGGGAACATTTTTATAAAGAGAATATTTTTATCGACCTGGGCTCAGACCAGACTT
The DNA here is from genome assembly GCA_041484175.1 of Cyclobacteriaceae bacterium. GTDB lineage: Bacteria > Bacteroidota > Bacteroidia > Cytophagales > Cyclobacteriaceae > ELB16-189. Next base: position 2,619 of record JBGPGZ010000428.1, read on the forward strand.
CGCTTCACAATCCCTGGTCGGGCGGATACTATCCTGTTGGATTGACGTATGACGAGTCGGTCGAGATGATGACCCGTGCCCCGGAGCAATTTAAGACGATGGTTCAGGAGTCACTTCGCCGCCAGGCCGCTGCGATCCAACAGCACACGGCGAAAGGAACGTATTTCTTTGATTACGGCAACGCGTTTTTGCTGGAAGCCTCTCGCGCCGGAGCCGACGTAATGGCGGCGGATGGAATCAATTTTAAATATCCTTCCTATGTGCAGGACATCATGGGTCCGATGTGTTTTGATTTCGGATTTGGTCCTTTCCGTTGGGTATGTACTTCCGGAAGGGATGAAGACCTGGATTATACCGATCGGCTTGCCGCCGTCGTATTGGAAAAAATCCTGGAAGGAGCTCCAGGAGAAATTCATTCCCAGCTCCTTGACAACCTCCAGTGGATCAAAGCTGCCAAGTCCAACAAACTGGTGGTTGGCTCTAAAGCCCGCATCCTCTATGCCGATGCAGAAGGCCGCATTAAGATTGCAGAAGCGTTCAATAACGCTATTCGCGATGGCAAAATAGGTCCTGTTGTATTGGGTCGCGATCATCACGATGTTTCAGGAACCGACAGCCCTTATCGCGAGACCGCGAACATCTATGATGGGTCACGGTTTACCGCCGACATGGCAATCCACAATGTCATTGGCGATTCTTTTCGGGGAGCCACGTGGGTTTCGATCCACAATGGTGGAGGAGTTGGCTGGGGTGAAGTGATCAACGGAGGATTTGGTCTGCTGCTCGATGGTTCCGCAGAAGCCGATCGCAGAATGAAAAGGATGCTTTACTTTGACGTTAACAACGGAATTGCAAGGAGGGCCTGGGCGAGAAATAAAGGCGCATTACAATCTATTCTCCGCGAACAGGAAAAGAATTCGAATCTTCAGGTTACAACGCCTTACCTTGCGGATCATCGCGTCATTGACCGCCTTATTAAATGAACTATGCTTCGGCCCATCTATCTTTTTCTGTTCAAACTTTTTGGCTGGAAAGTAAGCGGCAGGTTCCCGCCGGAGTTGAAAAAATACATTGTAGCGGTCGCCCCCCATACAAGCAATTGGGATTTCGTTGTTGGGGTGGCGGCGAGAAGTATATTGCGAATGCAGCATGCAAGATTTCTTGGCAAGAGTGCGTTGTTCAAACCTCCTTTTGGCTGGCTTTTCACGGCGCTGGGTGGTTACCCGGTGGACCGGTCCCGACACAGCGACATGGTACAACAGGTTGCTGATATTTTTGCTACGCATGACCGATTTATCCTGGCCCTTGCCCCGGAAGGCACCCGAAAGAAAGTAGAAAAACTGAGAACCGGTTTTTATTATATCGCAAAAAAAGCGGGCGTCCCCATCATCCCGTGCGGATTTGATTACAGAAAGAAAGAAGTGATTATCGGAGAGCCATTTTATCCCTCAGCCGATTTGCAAAGGGACATCGAGTCACTCATGTCATTTTACAGGAATATCATCGGACAGAATCCGGAACTTGGAATAAATTAACCTCAGTTCGGCGATTATTTGTGCCTGTCAGCGACAATAGCCCATGGAGCTTGACAAGATTCTCGCTAATATTGTAAA
>JBGPGZ010000429.1:0-4203 GCA_041484175.1 Cyclobacteriaceae bacterium
ACATTGATGGGCGGCAACGTGGGTATAGCCACAACGTCGCCTGGCGCGGGCTTAGATGTTGCCTCAACTGGTATCGCCAGCGCCATCATTGTTCCGGCGGACATGGATATCTGAGGAATAATTGCCCGTACATCTTTGCCAAACATGGAATGAAGATAATCTACGATACTTTCGGTAGCGGCAAGGTCGCCACCCGGAGTATGAAGGATTAAATCAAGGCCTTTGGCTCTGTCCAATTTATGAACAGTGACCATCAAAGCATTCTTGTCCTTGTCGTTTACGATGGCATCAACTTGTTGCGGTTTTTGGAGCCACCCGGAATAATACGCAATTGTATTTCGTCCTGTTTTCTGCTGAATCTTCGCCAAATACTTCCTTCTTACAATATCTAAGGCATTTGGCTGTCCAGTCTGGATATGTCCCTGAATTTCCTCAAGTACTTCCTTCCAATTTGGCATTTCAGGAATTCATAAGATATGATGTGTCGGGGGAGGCAATGCTGGGAGTGTCTTTGTACAAAGAGAACTTCACAAAATAATCCCCTTGCGAACCCCATTGCGGGTTTGATACCGGGAGTGGAATAGTTGGCCGCGCCCCGGTCTTCAAAATCTTGTTATGGTCCTTGGTAAAGGACTTTTTTTGCGATTTCTTAGCGATCTTGGCCATTTTTATGAGTTTTTAATTATCAAATTTATTGAACTTATTATTTTAAACAAGCGCTCTACACGATGAGTTTCAACCATTCGAATTGTGGTTTTGCCTCCAAATTTGGCGTAACATCACCGATCGGGCCGGGGCTGAAGAAGGCCCCTATGCCATGAAATGATTCCAAAATTCAAAATCAATTAATCATCACGTGAGTGATGCACTATTTAGTGGCCCTCTTTAGCTCGTCGTAGCACGGAAAATCAACCGTAATATTAGAGGCTTTAAAATCTTCTTCCCACTCAAGCCATTTGCCGTCAGTCGCTTGAACAATAGTGCAATTCACACCGTTGGCCATCGCTACCGCTATAAATTTTTTATCTGCAGGACCGAACTGAGTAGAATCCAGAATCAACAGAATCTATTGAATCAACCGAATCCATAATTCCCCTTCGTAATGTGTTCATAAATGAACATCTTTGTGCATAAAAGAACAGTCTACTGCTGAAAAACTGCATTTCCGGACAGCGTTGGTGCTGGCACAGTTTTTCCTATCCATACTCCTCTAAACCTCCCTATTGTGAACGAAAGCGGTAAAATCCTGATGGTCGATGATGACGAAGACGTTTTGCTTGCCGCAAAAATGCTCCTCAAGAAATACAACTATCACGTCATCATTGAAAAGAACCCGAACAAGATCCCGTTTCTTTTAAACAACGATACGTACGATGTCATCCTGCTGGATATGAATTTCAGCAAGGACACGACCAGCGGCAAAGAAGGGTTTCAGTGGCTCGGACAGATCAAGGAAAAAGACCCGCATGCCGTGGTGATCATGATCACCGCCTTCGGCGATGTGGAGATGGCGGTGCGGTCGCTGAAAGAAGGAGCCACCGATTTTATCCTTAAACCATGGCAAAATGAAAAGTTGATCGCCACGATATCCACGGCCATCCGGCTGAAAAAATCGTACAACGAAGTCGACAAGCTGCGCAAGGCAAAGCAAATGCTGGAAGAACAGATCAGCCAACCCTTTCGCGATATCATCGGGCAAAGTCAGGCGATCAATGATGTGTTTGGGTTGATTGATAAAGTGGCCAAAACAGACGCGAATATTTTGATCCTCGGTGAGAACGGCACCGGGAAGGAATTGGTGGCCCGTGCGATCCACCAAAAATCGCTGAGGAAAGACAATTCATTTGTTTCGGTGGACATGGGCGCGATTACCGAAACACTTTTTGAGAGCGAGCTCTTTGGTCATAAGAAGGGCTCCTTTACGGACGCCCGCGAGGACCGGCCCGGAAGATTTGAACTGGCCAATGGCGGGACGTTGTTCCTTGACGAGATCGGCAACCTCAGCATGAGTTTGCAAAGCAAGCTGCTCACCGCGCTCCAGTCGCGCCAAATCACGCGCGTGGGGTCCAACCAATCGATGGAGGTGGACATCCGGTTGATTTGTGCGACCAACATGCCGCTGGCTCAGATGGTCAAGGAGGGCCGGTTCCGTCAGGATCTGCTGTACCGGATCAATACCGTTGAAATTCATATCCCGGCTTTGTACGAACGGGTCGATGATATTCCGATGCTCGCCAACCACTTCCTGAATTATTATTCGAAGAAATATCGCAAGGAGGTATTGTCTATTTCGCCCGAGGCGATCACCAAATTAAAAAAATACCCCTGGCCTGGTAACGTTCGCGAACTACAACACGCCCTGGAGCGCGCGGTGATCATGGCTGACTCCAACAACCTGCAGGAAGGCGACTTCCTCTTTAGCCGTAAAGGCAACGATCCGGCCATCGGTTCCGACACACTCAACCTGGATGAAGTAGAAAAAGCGGCCGTCATTAAAGCCATCCAATTGCACAACGGCAACATTTCAAAAGCGGCGGATGAACTAGGGCTGACACGCGCCTCCTTGTACCGACGGATGGAAAAATATGGAATTTAATTGGCGTTCGCCGGTCGTAACCCGGGTTACCATTCTCATGGTGACAATTTTCGCTTTTGCCTATGTGACCATCAACAGGTCGAGTATCTTTTTGATCATGGGGCTGCTGGCCGCCATTTTTTTACAAGTATCACAACTGATCAAGACACTCGAAAGATCCAATGAGAATATCACTTCGTTCCTGGATTCCATCCGCTTTGACGATCTGTCGTCCTCCTTTAAAACCGATAGTGACGACCCGACGATCAAACGCCTTCACCAGGAACTCAATGAAGCCCTGGCCAAACTGAGAAATTCCCGGACGGAACGCGATTCGGAATACCAGTTCTTTAAAAACATTGTCCAGCACGTAGGCATCGGATTGCTTACCTTCAAAAAGGACGGCACGATTCAAATTATGAACAGTGCTGCCAAACGCTTGCTGCGGGTTACTAAAGCGGAAACCGTGGAAGACCTTCGTTCCGTCAGTGACCTTCTTGTGGAAGTCTTTCTGAAATTGAAGACGGGCGGACGGGAGTTGATCCGCCTGAAAACCGGAGATGAATCGGTACAGCTTTCCATCTTCGCCATCGAACTTACGATGCGGGGCGAAGAAGTGAAGCTCATCTCCATGAACAACATCCAGAGCGAACTGGAGGAAAAAGAAATGGAAGCCTGGCAAAATCTTGTGCGCGTACTTACCCATGAGATCATGAACTCAGTTACTCCTATTTCTTCCCTGGCCGGAATTGTTGAAGAAGACCTGAAACACCGCATTGAAAAAAGCCCCGAAGCCACCTTTAACAAGGAAGAACTTCAGGACATGCACCTGTCATTGCAAACCATCACGAAACGCAGTGAAGGCCTGATTCATTTTGTAAAGGAGTTTCGCAACCTCACGCACATTCCCAAGCCGAAGCTGGCGATGGTGGAAGCAAAGAGTCTGCTGGAAGAAATGGCGATGTTACACAAAAAAGAACTGGCGGACCGGATGATCACTTGCGTGGTGGAGGCGGAACCCGAGAATCTCAAGATCTCGGCAGACAAGCACATGATTGAACAAGTCCTGATCAATCTGATCAAAAATGCAATGCAGGCCTTTGATGAGCACGATGACAAAATGATAATCCTGCGGGCTTATTCTTCTGAAAAAGGGCGGCCTGTCATCAGCGTAAGGGACAATGGCCCCGGAATCGACCCGGAAGCATTGGAGAAGATCTTTATACCATTTTTCTCCACCAAAAAAACAGGCTCCGGCATCGGCCTAAGTTTGTCGCGGCAGATCATGCGACAGCACGAAGGCTCCATTACAGTCAGATCAAACGTTGGAGAAGGGACTGAATTCTTTCTTCGGTTTTAATTTACTCACTTCTGCAGGAGCCCTCATTCACAATACATAAGTTACTTAGGTATTGTCAATACGGTTGCCCGTCTTGTCGGGATAGTTTGTGGCCAAGTAGATCCTGTGTTAATAACCAATAGGCTTATTTTTCTGTTTTGCCTTCACTCCAATGCCAGGTACCTTGCCACCAAGACACCAGGCCACTAAGGAATTCAGCATTTTGTGCCTTTGTGTCTACGATATGACTCATTCCGTCTGCTTAGTTCTCTGCGGTGTCTCTCCAGAG
>JBGPGZ010000430.1:0-4193 GCA_041484175.1 Cyclobacteriaceae bacterium
GACCCGGATCAACAGGATGGAACCCAGCAGAAGGGAGATGGCACCGCCAATGGCCAGTACTCCATGGCTTGATATTTTGATCTCTAGAAGGAAGAGGATGACGGCAAAAATAATCAAAGCAAGTCCTGCATAATTGATCGGCAATGTATGCATTGAATAAAATGCAAGGATCAGGGAAATGACACCGATTATGCCGGGAAGGATCGCCCCAGGGTTGTAGAGTTCAAACAAAATGCCGTATAATCCGAGCAACAATAAAATGTAGGCGATGTTAGGATCGCTCAGGGTGTCAAGCATCTTTTCCACAGATCCCATCTCCATTGTCACGATGCGTGCATTTTTTGTGTGAAGTGTTACGGGGCCGGAATTAACTTCGAGTGTTTTTCCGTCAATTTGGCTTAGAAGGTCCTGCGTATTGCTGGCTACCAGGTCGATGACATTTTTTTTGAGCGCCTCGCTTTCTGTGATCGATACACTTTTCCTCACGGCTTCTTCCGCCCATTGCCAATTGCGTTTTCGCTTTTCTGCAATGGTCCTGATAAACGCAGCAGCATCATTCGTAGCTTTTTCATTCATGACCGTGTCACGTTCACCCTGCATGTCGACCGGATGAGCTGCACCCATGTTTGTTGCAGGGGCCATGGAAGCAATGTGAGCTGCCAGTGTAATGAAAACGCCAGCGGAACCGGCGTGCGCCCCACCGGGGGAAACAAATACGACCACAGGCACGGGAGACTCAAGGATATCACTGACAATAACACGCGTTGATTTCAGGAGTCCGCCGGGCGTATTGAGATGAATTAACAGGCACTCGGCTTTTTCTTGACTGGCCTTTTCGATACCCCGATGTATAAAGGAAGCTGCGACTGGATTGATGGTACCGTCAATGGTCGTTGAAATAACCGTCTGCGCAGAAAGCAGCAATGGGAGCAGTGCGAAAAATAGAAAAATTCGCTTCATGGTGTATTCTTGATGGATGAAGCTACACTAGGTAAGATACTGAAATTGGGGGGCAATTTCATATTCGGGATTTAAGACTTAAGTTTATGCATGCTCAATCCTGCCAAATTGATTGAAAAAGCCAAATCCTCTTCGTTTTATTTGTGGGTGCTGAATTGGTCGTTCAACCGCATGGTGCCTTTTAACCGGCCGCACGGATTCAGAATCATTGAAATCGGCGATTACCACCTGCGAACGAAGCTGCCCTATAAGACTTTAAACCTGAATCACCTGCGAGGGCTCCACGCTTGCGCGCTGGCGACGCTTACCGAGATCACCAGCGGCTTTGTCCTGGCATCGCGTCTTGACCCTGCCAAATACCGCCTTATCCTCAAGAGACTGGAAGTTGACTATCTGTACCAGGGCAAAACCGATGCATTTGGCGAATTCCGTATTTCGGAAGAGTGGATTCAACAAAAAGTCGTTCAGCGGCTAGCGACGGCGTCGTCGGTGGAGGTCATTGCTGAGGTGAACATTGTCGATGAAAAAGGAAACCAGCTTACCAGCGGCAAAGCTCATTGGCAGATCAAAGACTGGACCCAGGTAAAAACCAAGACTTGACCTTTCATCAGGATTCATTTAATTTTATGAGCGTGCGCAAAATTGATCAACTGCTGGAGGAATATGGTGCAAGTCATCAAAACGTCACCAATAAAACGATCCATTGGATTTGTGTGCCGCTTATTTTCTTTAGTGTCATCGGACTAATCGCTTCCATACCCTCCGGTCCCGTGCAATCCGTTCTTGGGCCGGGTAATCCGTATGCAAATTGGGCCACCGTGGCTGTATTGCTTGTCATTGCCTATTATGTTTCGCTATCGATTCCCCTCAGTATTGGCATGACCCTGTTTGCGATGCTGTGCCTGATGGCTGCGAAAGTGATCGCGCAGACCGGTTTGTCATTATGGATGACGAGCCTGATCGTTTTTGTGGTAGCCTGGATGGGTCAGTTTTATGGTCACAAGGTGGAGGGCAAGAAGCCTTCTTTTCTAAAAGACCTTCAGTTCTTACTCATCGGCCCGGCATGGCTGCTCCATTTTGTTTATAAACGCCTTGGAATCCCATATTGATTGAAAGAATTAAAATTTATCGAAGGCGCGCTTCCGAAAGGATTCAAACCTGATTTTGAATCCTTTCTTTTTAATGAGGAATCGCATCGCCTGGTGCAATCACTCCAGGGATGGAAATCCTATCACCTTCTCAGAGAGGACAAGAAGAAAGCGTTGGCGGCCGTTCATTTTTTTTTGGAAGGTCATGCGGCCAGGAGCCCATACAAAGCCCCGTTTGGTTCGGTGCAGTTTTCAAAATCCTTGCAACCCGGGGAACTGTATGAATTCTTGAAGCAAGTTGAGGCCAGTCTGAAGGATCGGGGCATAAAAAAAATCCAGATCAAGAATCCGCCCCAGGCTTATCTTCCTGGCATATCTTCCGTACTGGAAGTCCTATTGTTGAATCTGGGGTACCGGATTTTCCAGGCGGAAATCAGCTCGTCCATTACCGTCGCCAGGACGAAATATGATCAAAGGGTTGAAGCGTGGGAACTTCGGAAACTAAAGCAAGGTAAAAAGGCCAAACTCAGGTTTCAGGAAATACCGCAGAGTTGGATAGAAGAAGTCTATGGTTTTGTTCTTGCCTGCCGCGAAGAGCGACAACAATCCCTGAGCATGACGCTTTCCGATTTGATGAGGACGATCCGCGGTTGTCCGGAGCGCTTTGTCTTGTTTGGCGTCTACGATGGGAAGGAATTGGCTGCCGCCTCCATTGCAATCCGTATCAACAGGCGGATTTTATACAATTTTTATTCGGCGCACCCAAGGCGGCTGGATTACATGAGTCCTGTGGTTTCATTGATACAAGGCATTTACGGGTGGAGCCAAAAACAGCATATTGCATTGATCGATTTAGGAACGTCGTCGCTGGAGGGGCAACCGAACTTTAGTTTACTCGAGTTCAAATTTCGCCTCGGCGGCATTCCCTCTGCCAAGCTCATTTTTGAGAAAGAGCTTTCCTAATGGAATCGCCCCTGGTCACCGTTATTTGTCTTTGTTACAATCATAGCCGGTTTGTCCAGGACGCAATCAGATCAGTGCTGCAGCAAACCTACCGCCCGGTACAGTTGATTGTAGTGGATGACGCCAGTACGGACAACAGTGTTCAACTCATTCAAGAGACTTTAAAGGACGAGCCCTCCATTGCCATCCTTTGCTTAAAGGAAAATCTTGGCAATTGCAGGGCTTTCAACAAAGGCTTTGAATTAGCCACTGGCGATTTCGTAATTGATTTGGCCGCCGATGATGTCTTAATGCCGAACCGGATTGCAGAAGGTCTTCAATCATTGAGTCTTCATGGTGAGGAATATGGCGTTCATTTTTCAGATGCCGAGCTGATAACAGAGGACGGGAAGCATGTTGGATATCATTCTGATCGATTTCCACATGGATCCATCCCCCAAGGGGACATTTACCTTGAACTTATCGCCCGCTATTTTATTAACAGTCCAACCATGATGATGCGGCGGTCTGTATTTGAAAAACTGGGTGGGTATGATCCATCGCTGGCTTATGAAGATTTTGATTTTTGGATCCGGTCTGCCCGGGAGTTTAAGTATTGTTATACGCCGGAGACTTTGATCAAGAGAAGAATCGTAAAGAGTTCGATGTCGAGAAATCAATACCAGCCCCAAAGCATTCAGATGGCATCCACCCTGAAGGTGATTGAAAAGATCTTTCAGCTAAACCGAACCGACGGAGAAAAACAGGCGCTGAGTAATCGCATCCGGTATGAAATGAAAAGGGCTTTTGAGTTAAGAGAATGGCGTTTGTTTTTTAAATACAGCAAACTGCTTATAAGAAATGCGATTTGAGATCAGGATGAGAGGATTTAAAATCAGGATGAAAGGATTTAAAATCAGGATGAGAGGATTTACAGGATTACCAGGATCGATCCCGATCCCGTTTTCTTGCTTCTTGCTTCTTACTTTTTACTTCTTACTTCTTCTTGACTCTTTGGTCAAATACTTTCACGCAAAGGACGCAAAGAAATAAACGCAAAGGGCGCAAAGTGATTCGTCTTAACCATTTCACCTCGTTCCTCGTCCCTCGTCCCTCGTCCCTCGTCCCTCGTCCCTCGTCCCTCGTCCCCCGTCCCTCGTCCCTCGTCCCTCTGCTCCTTACTCCTTACTACTGACTTCTTAC
>JBGPGZ010000431.1:0-4144 GCA_041484175.1 Cyclobacteriaceae bacterium
AACGGACGACACCCTTGTATTTTACATGTCGGCCGATGTGTTGGATACCCTGGTTGAAAAACTTCTGGATAACCGGATTTCCGGTGATAAATACCTTGCTGTTATTGAGCAGGCGACCACACCTGCTCAACAGGTGACCTTGTTCAGCCTTAGAGACTATGAAGCAAAAATGCGCGGTGTGCGATTTGCATCTCCGACCCTGATCATCATTGGGCGGGTGGCAGCATTGACGGAAGAATTCCAGTGGGTGGCCAACAGCAACAGTGGGGAGAGCTATTTCACACCCGTGAATGCGATCGAAGAAAAACAATTGAGCTTGTAATGATAGGGGATATCAAACTTAGGACGCTGCAGGAGTTGGTCGAGAATTCAACCAAAGAGGAGTTGATTTGGATCAATGGATATCTGGCTGGACTGGTTAAAACGAACACATTGCCGGAAGCCCCCGTGAAGTCGTCGATCAATAAGCTTACCATCGTGTTTGGCACGGATACGGGCAACTCAAAGAAACTGGCGTCCGAATTTGCATTAAAAGCAAAAAAATCTGGTGTCAATGCCAAATTACTGGGTCTTGATCAATACCGCCTCAGCGATCTGCAAAAGGAAGAATATTTTCTGGTAGTGATGAGTACTCATGGCGACGGAGAACCGCCGTCAGCAGCCAAGAAATTTTACGACTATATTCACGAGAATGCCCTCCAGCTTGACAAACTAAACTACAGCGTGCTCGCCCTGGGCGACACGGCTTACCCATTGTTCTGCAAAGCAGGTGAAGATGTAGACGCCCGCTTGCAAAACCTGGGAGCTACCAGGGTCATGGGATTGCAAAAGTGTGACACGGATTTTGAAACGGATGCCCGCGCGTGGTTTGAGAATGTGTTAAAGACGCTGGGTTCCGGAGCTCAGGCAGGTGCCGCGGCGCCGGCCATTCAGCGAAAATCAACTGGAAAGAGAAATCATACCGGCACTATCCTATTCAACGCAAATCTGAATGGCAGAGGTTCTTCCAAGCAAACGTACCACATTGAAATTGCGGCGGATGATGTGCAATATCAGCCCGGTGACTCCATCGGCATTGTTCCTGAAAATCCTGTGGAGATCGTAATGGCCGTAATCGAGCTGGTCAATATCAACAAAGACAGAAAACTAGCCTACCGTGATGGGGAGGTAACGGTATTCGAACTGCTGAAGAAGAAACTGAGTATCGTTTATTTACCTGAGCGGGTGGTAAAACAATATTCGTCTGTTGTCCGCCAGGACATTCCCTCCACGCGAATCGATTTATTAAATCTTCTGAAGATTTACCCGGTGAGGGACGCTGCCCAATTCGAAGAAGTGATCGGCATATTAGAACCGATCACACCACGGTTGTATTCCATCGCTTCTTCGCCGGTCGCCCATACCGGTGAAGTGCATATTGCGGTAGCCCGACAATGTTTTACGGTTAACGAGGAAGTCGGGTACGGCCTCTGCTCCGATTACCTTGCGGCGCTGCAGGTGAACGCTACTTTTGAGTTTTACGTCCATAAAAATTCCCAGTTTAAACTGCCAGCACCCAACGTCGATGTCATTATGATTGGTCCTGGAGCGGGTCTTGCCCCCTTTCGGTCTTTCATTGAAGAGCGGGATACCACCGGGGCCAGCGGACGCAATTGGCTGTTTTATGGCGATCAGCATTTTGAAACAGATTTCCTTTACCAGACCGAGATTCAGAATTTTGTTCAAACCGGTGTGCTTACAAAAGTAAATGTCGCATTCTCGCGCGATCAGGCGGAGAAAATCTATGTGCAGCACAGAATCCTCCAGCATCAGGCAGAATTTTACAGTTGGCTGGAATCCGGAGCGCATGTCTATATATGCGGAGCAAAAGACACCATGAGTGTGGCCGTAGAGAACACGCTCCTGAAGCTGATCGAAGAAGTGGGAAATAAGACAGAAGAGCAGGCATCCGCTTATTTGAACGAGTTGAAAGAGAGGGGACGATATCAGAAGGATGTTTACTAACGCTATATGTTCCTCCTGGCCGGGCAGCGATTGCAGCCAACAGTGACCAACGCAAAATAGAATATTAACAGGTTATCATGTCAGAAAAAATAAGCTTGTCCCCGATCGAACGAATTAAGAAAGAGAGCCATGGCTTGCGGGGAACAATTGTGGAGGGGCTAAAGGATGAAATTACGGGGGCCATCCGTGAGGATGATCAGGCTGTGATCAAGTTCCATGGTATGTACCAGCAGGACGATCGCGATCTCCGTGAAGAGCGGGCTGCTCAAAAGCTTGAGCGCTTATATTCGTTCATGATCCGGTTGCGATTGCCCGGCGGATTTCTCAAACCCGAACAATGGATCGCAACGCATGAAATAGCGGATGGGAACGCCAGCGGAGTGATTAAGATCACATCAAGACAAACGCTTCAACTGCATGGATTGATCAAGTCATCGATCAAGCCGACCATCCGCTCGTTCAACGAGGCGAAATTGGATTCGATTGCCACGTGCGGCGATATCAATCGAAATGTATTGTGCAGCTCACATCCCAGGCAATCCTCCATTCATGAAACAGTATTCGGCTATGCGGAAAAAATCAGCGAGATGTTAATGCCCAAGACGAGGGCCTATTACGAAATCTGGTTGGACGAGGAGAAACTGGCGGATAAGAAGGATGAAGAAGATCCGCTTTACCAGGACCGGTACATGCCGCGCAAGTTCAAGATCGGCATTGCCATTCCGCCCAACAACGATGTGGATGTATTTGCCAATGACATCGGGTTGATCGCCATCATTGAGAATAAACGATTGCTCGGGTTCAATCTGGCGATCGGCGGAGGGCTATCCACCACCCACGGGAGCAAGGAAACCTATGCACGGTTGGGGACCGTGATTGGTTTTTGTGATAACGAAGAGAAGACGCTGAAATCGATCTATGAGGTGCTGACCATCCAACGCGACCATGGCAACCGCAGCGACCGGAAATTAGCCCGATTGAAATACACACTTGACAGGCTCGGCGTCGATTGGTTTAAAAATGAGTTGGAACAACGCACGGGATTTGCCCTGGACTTGCCAAGGCCTTATGAATTCACGCAGCGCACCGATTACTTTGGCTGGCATCAAAGCGAGCAGGGTCTATGGTACTACACCGTGTTCGTTGAGAATGGCCGCGTGATGGATGACGAAACGGTGATGCTGAAGTCGGCATTGCTGGATATTGCTAAAACCGGTAAAGCCAATTTCAGATTCACTTGTAATCAAAATGTGATCCTTGCCGATATTCGGAAAGAAGATAAGCCGGTTATCCAGGAAGTCCTTGAGCGATACAGGATCAACCGGCTGACCGAGCTGGCTTCTCCCATTCGAAGGAATTCGATGGCGTGCGTGGCGTTGAATACCTGTCCGTTGGCGCTGGCTGAAGGGCAGCGATACCTGCCTTCCCTTATTTCCAAGATAGAGCCCATGTTGAGAAGGTACGGGTTGGATCAGGAAGAAATCGTTATTCGCATGACGGGTTGCCCGAATGGTTGCGCCCGTCCCTACATCGCCGAAATCGGATTGGTAGGTACTGCGATTGGCCGTTATAATTTGCATATGGGAGGCGATCGGCTGGGGGAGCGCCTGAATAAGATTTATAAGGAGAATTTGGATGAGTCCGCCATCCTTTCGGAACTCGACGGGTGGCTTTCCAGATTTAAATCGGAGCGAAAGCCAGGCGAAAGCTTTGGAGATTTTGCATTGCGGGAAGTGAAATTTAAATGAGGAGAAGTGGATAGAGAATTGTATATTAATCCCATTGATGAAATGACGTCCGAAAAGCATGTGACCAGGGAAACGAACAAGCTCTTTCCGGTTTTCCTCAAACTGGAAGAACTCAGCTTATTGATCGTGGGCGGGGGATCCGTTGGTTTGGAGAAGCTTCACGCCATCGTCCATAATTCCCCAGGCACCTCCATCAAGCTGGTAGCGATCTCGATCTGTGACTCCGTAAAAGATCTTGCCGGGAAACACAAGACCATCCAGCTCTTTGAGCGGCCCTTTGAACCCGCAGACCTTGACGATGCGGACCTGGTGATCGTGGCGGTGAATGACAAGCAGGTGAGCCTTGCACTATGGGAGGCGGCCAAGGCGAAAAATAAACTTGTAAACATTGC
>JBGPGZ010000432.1:0-4144 GCA_041484175.1 Cyclobacteriaceae bacterium
AGATGATCAGGTCGAGGATGGCATCGCCGAGGAATTCCATGCGCTCGTTGGAGAGCAGGCGGGTGTCGGCGATGGAGGCGTGGGTGAGGGACTCTTTGAGAAGCTGAGGGTTCTTGAACGAGTACCCAATGATTTTCTCGGCCCGTTGGAATGCATCGGTTTTCACTAGAACCAGCTCGCGTGAAGATAGCGGGACAACCTGCGGAAAAAGGCCGCTTTTGTCTCGTTTGGCCTCTGGGATGACGGTATCTGTGGGAGGGGGGGTTGTCAATTGGATTGGGGAGAGGCACGAAGTGAGGGGAATGACCAAGGCCCAAGGCCCAATGACCAAGACCCAATGACCGGAGTACGTGTCACCCCATCCGTTTCTTCGCTTCGATACACCACAAGAGTTCATTGATAAAGTTGGTAGCACGCTTGTCGACGGCCGTCTTGTCGACGGCGTTTCCCTGGGCGTCAAAAAGTTCATGGGCTTTTGGCGTGGGAAACATGGCGGGAACTGTCCAGGCTCTGATTTTCCACAAGGTGAACTGGAGGGAGGTGATGACCTGGGTTCCTCCAAAGACGCCATCCGATACAGTGGCGATGGCGATTGGCTTTCGATGCCATTCAGCGTATAAAAGATCAATAACATTTTTCAGGCTGGCCGGGTATCCGCCGTTATATTCGGGCGTGACGATGATGACGCCCTCGGCGCGCTTGATTTTGTCGGCAAAATCGAGCACCTGTGCCGGTGGATTGGGCTGAAACTTCAGGCGTTCGTTGAAAACGGGGAACTGATACTCATTCAAATCAAGGATTTCGGATGTCGCCAGTTTATTTTCCTCCAGAAATCGTTTGAAATAAAGCGCCACCCGGTGACTGACTCGCCCCGTACGAACACTTGCGGAAAGAATAGCAATATGCGGCATATTGTTACTGATTGATCGTCCTGAATGTCCTGCTTTTCCGTTTGCACGAAAGTAGTAAAAATTGACCATCCTCGTAATTTTAAAGTGGGCGGGAAGCCGTTGAACGGTTGCCAAAATCTCCTTAGCTTGCCTTGAACAATGAAAGTCATGCGTCATCATTTAAGTATTGCCCTTCTTGGCCTGAGTTTTTTGTCAACTGGGCAAACCAAAAAAGATTATCCCATTCAGGCGGTGCCGTTTACCGCAGTGAATGTGGCTGACCATTTTTGGTCTCCCCGGTTAGAGACCAATCGAACCATAACGATACCAGCGTCCTTTGAGCAATGTCGCATCACAGGCCGCATCAGGAACTTTGAAATGGCGGCCGCGCGCAGCGGAAAGTTTTGCACGGTCTTCAGTTTTGATGACACCGACATTTACAAAACGATTGAAGGGGCCTCTTATTCGCTGAAGATCCATCCTGATAAAAAACTCGAACTGTTCCTGGACAGCCTTATTGCACTTATTGCCAAGGCCCAGGAACCGGACGGCTATCTGTTTACCGAGCGAACCATCGATCCGGTCCATACCAGTAAACGCATCGGTCCGGAGCGATGGGTCAACGAGCGGCTTCACAGTCACGAACTTTACAATGCAGGTCATTTGTACGAAGCGGCTTATGCGCACTACATCGCCACCGGCAGGCGAAATTTTCTTGAAATCGCAATCAAAAATGCAAACCTCATCGAGGCAACATTTGGTGAACAGAAACGACATGTAGCCCCGGGGCACCAGGTCATTGAGCTGGGCCTGGTAAAACTGTACCGGGCAACAGGAGACGAAAAGTATTTGGAACTGGCGCGATATTTTTTGGACGAGCGTGGCCGGATCCGGTACGACAGCACGAGCAAAGACGGATTCAAGAACGGAGCCTACTGGCAGGATCATAAGCCCGTGATACAACAGGACGAGGCGGTGGGTCATGCCGTTCGTGCTGTTTACATGTATTCCGGAATGGCTGACGTGGCTGCCCTCACCGGAGACCAGGACTACATCGCCGCCGTTGATAGGCTATGGGACAATGCCGTTGGGAAAAAGATGTATGTGACAGGAGGTATTGGCGCTGCAGGCGATGGCGAGCGCTTTGGGGAGAATTACGAATTGCCCAACGCAACCGCTTATTGTGAAACCTGTGCTTCCATTGGAAATGTGTTCTGGAATTATCGCATGTTTTTGCTGCATGGCGAATCGAAGTACATCGATGTGCTGGAGCGCACCTTGTACAACGGCCTGCTTAGCGGGGTGGGAATGGATGGCAAGACTTTTTTCTATACGAATTCACTTCAGATCAACGACCACTTTCGGCATCCCGATATTGAATTAAAGCGTTCGGCCTGGTTCCCTTGTTCTTGTTGCCCCACCAACGTCACGCGCATCATGCCTTCTATTCCCGGCTATGTTTACGCTCATCGCGGCAACGATGTATATGTCAATTTATTTGTCAGCAGTGCCGCTGAGATCCCGCTTGATGAAAAGAAGAAACTTCAACTCACCCAGGAAAGCAATTATCCCTGGGAAGGAAATATCAAATTGGGCATTCAACTAAATCAAAAAGCAAAATTTAATCTACGTCTTCGCATTCCAGGGTGGGCCCTGGGTCAACCGATTCCAGGTGATTTATATATGTTCAAAGACAAGGCCAATCCTATGGTTGTATTAAAAATCAATGGTCAGCCGGTTGCCATATCCATGGATAAGGGTTATGCGGTTATCAACCGCGAGTGGAAAAAGAACGACGTGATCGAGTTGAGTTTGCCAATGGCCGTGCGCAAGGTGATTGCCAACCCGAATGTCAAGGATGATGAAGGAAGGGTAGCCCTTCAGCGTGGCCCGCTGATCTATTGTGCCGAGGGAGTCGATAACCATGGCAAGACCGGCAACTTGATCCTTCCTGAAAATAGTTCTTTCGCAGATGAATTCCGGAGCGACTTGCTCAACGGTGTTGTCACGTTGAAAGGAGAAGCGCTGGCTGTGACCATTGCGCCGGATGGGACCATGGTAGGCACTCAAAAGCAGCCCTTCGTCGCCATCCCCTATTATGCCTGGGCCCACCGTGGTCAAGGGGAGATGAATGTCTGGTTTCCTGAAAAGATCAAAGGAGTAGAGCTCCTCACAAAATAAAGTGTTAAAGTGCTTGAGTGTTAAAGTGTTTGAGTGTTAAAGTGTTTGAGTGCAAAGGCGTAAATGATTGCTCGCAACCACTTTAACACTTTAACACGTTAACACTTCAGCACGTTAACACTTCAATACCCTCAATGTGCCCCATCAAACCACGCCTTGAAGTCCCCGACC
Source organism: Cyclobacteriaceae bacterium (assembly GCA_041484175.1). Lineage (GTDB taxonomy): Bacteria > Bacteroidota > Bacteroidia > Cytophagales > Cyclobacteriaceae > ELB16-189. The sequence goes on from JBGPGZ010000432.1 coordinate 3,243, forward strand.
TTCTCGCGACTCACGATTATTTCATTTTCCCATTTGATAGAAGGGGTGACTCTTAGACGGCTATTGGAATAAACGACGACGTCCTGGATGGCGCTGATGTTAACGATGTAGGAGCGGTTGAGCCGATAAAATATTTTTGAATCAAGAATTTCTTCCAGCCCCTCCAGCGTATAGTCGATGATAAATTTGCGCAATTGATTTGTAACAAGGTACACATCGCGTCCATCGGCATAAAATAAACTGATCTGATCGGTCGTGATCGAACGGATGTGGTCGCCCAATTTTACCATGAAGCGGTTCTTATGATCTTTTATCGGCGCTTCTGTCAGGACTTTGACGATCTGTTCGGTTTTTGCTTCATCCCATCGCAACTGATCGCGCAAGGATTCCAATTTTTTCAGACTATTCGCGAGGTCGGTAAAGGTGATGGGCTTTAACAAATAATCAATGCTGTTGACTTTGAAGGCGTCCAGCGCAAATTCATTGTAGGCCGTAATGAAAATAACGGGCTTGAGCACCTTTACCTGCTGGAAGATTTGAAAACTCAACCCGTCGTGAAGCTGAATATCCATGAAGATGAGATCAATTTCTGTCTGGTGGGCCAACAACCAGCTAACCGCTTCTTTCACAGTCCCCGTTTTTTCAATTACTTTAATCGAGGGGCTATATTTTTGAAGATATCGCTCGAGTTTCTCAGCAGCCGGAGTTTCATCTTCTACAATCAGTACTTTCAAGGTTAGACTCATAGTGGTTCGTGGAGAGTTTGCCTTACACGGACCAACGGAAATTTAATGTAATTTTCGCGACCTGCTTTCACCTGCATAAAGGGTTTTTCGCTAAAGAAAGAATAGGATCGCTGCAATCGTGCAAAGGCAGTCAGACTTTCGGCATGCAAAACCAGC
>JBGPGZ010000433.1:0-4130 GCA_041484175.1 Cyclobacteriaceae bacterium
ATCATCTTCCGGCGATACGATAATTTCAGTGTAGGTTTCCACTTTATCGTCCTGCCGGCGAAACTCCACCCGCCCTTGAGAAAATACAACCTCATAGTTAGAAGGCGCTTTTAATGTAGGCTGATAGGCAGTTGACCAGAATTCGCCATTGTCGAGGTCTCGCAAGTAACAGAAGGTGCCCCAATTGTCGGACGTGCTGTCTTCGCGCCAACGGGTTACGGCAGTATCTTTCCACCGGCTATACCCTCCTCCTGCGTTTGTGACCATGACGTGATAGCGGCCGTTCGAAAGAAGCTGAACTTCCGGCAAGGGGGTATCCGCTGTCGTTATGATTCGTATCTCGGCATTGGGAGAGACGTGTGTCATCTCATCCTGATCCGATGCTGCAGAATAGAACCCGGTAGTTTTGGGAACCTGCTCCTGCAGCAACAGAAGCGCAGTCTGAAATTGCAGGTCCGCTTCAAATCTTTTTTGCATCGGTTGATCCAGCAACAGATATGCTAACGAAAGCAAACTCATTCCCTGGTGGTGAGCCATGAATGCCTGGATCAACACGTGTGGTTGCCCTCTTGGCAAGCGTCCAGTGGTATAGTCTATTGACTCATAAAATCCGTAGTTACCCTGATATCCCTGCGCGGTAAGTTTTTCGAGATTGAGACAGGCCGCTGCCGGGTCGATCATCACCGCTAGAATGGATGCATAGGGTGCGATTACCAAATCATTTCCCAAGCCTCGTTTGAGACCTAACCCTGGAACACCAAATGCGCGATATTGATAGTTAAGACCCGCGTCGACTGTATTGTAACAGGATTCTGAAATACCCCAGGGTACACCTTGCTGCTCTCCATATTCGATCTGACGCTTCACAACTCCTCTTAGGGTTTCATCGAGCAGCGTGTTTTGGAAGGTAGGCATTACCAACAAAGGCATGAGGTATTCAAACATCGAACCACTCCAGGAAAGAAGGACTGGCATACCCCCCGTTGTCGTTAGTCGGCGCCCGAGGGCAAACCAACTTTCCTGAGGTAATTTCCCCTGGGCAATCGCAACAAATACACTCAGCCTCGCCTCAGAAGCCAACAAATCGTAGAAACTCGAATCGCGGTGGTGTGCCTCAACATTGTAGCCTATGGCAAGCAGGTGCAATGATTTATCATAGAGAAAATCATACTCCATATCTGCAAAATCAAAGCAAGTAAGCGAGAGCTCTTTAAGAATTGCAATCCGTTCTCTCGCCCGGATACTTGCTTCGTTGACGGCCATTTCAAATTTTGAAAGCCAGTCCTGTTCCTCTGCCGAGTTTACGGCAAGGCGCATCTTTATCAATTCCTCCCTAAATTGTTTATCCATCCCTGCAAGGCCGGATAGTGATGGAATTTCGGACATTACCGGGAGGTCTTTGAACTTTTCAGGAATCGGCGAAATGTCAAGCCAAGGCGCCAGCAATGATATTTCGTCAAGACCGGCTTTGAGTTGTTGCTCAAACGCCTGTATCCAAGCGAGTGCATTGGTGTTGGTGTCACCACCCACGGTTGCCAACCAGTCATAATAGTGCTTGAGCATTTTTTCGAGAGAACTCTTTATTTCTCCCAATAGCGCCGGAGACTGCATAAAAACCCCTTCAAAATCCTTTTGGATTGCACTAAACAGATCCTGTTCGGAGGTGCCTAGTTGTTTTGCCAGTATTCGCAGGGTATCATGTAGCCCCAACCAAATTTTTTGATCAATGATCTTTTCAGCGGTGACGGCCAGCAAGCCCTGTCGAAAGGTCAGCAAGTGCCCCGCCAGGTTGCCACTGTCTACGGTCGAAATATATTTCGGCTGCAATATTTGGAGTGATTGCGTGTCATACCAATTATAAAAATGGCCGGCGTACCTCTCTAGCTTTGCCATGCTGTTCAGTGTATTTTTCGTGCGTTCAATAAGTTGCGATGTGGTTGAATAACCAAAGTCACATGCGGTTAGATTTGCCATCAAGGCCATGCCGATGTTTGTGGGCGATGTGCGATGCGCAATCACAGGCAATGGGTATAGCTGAAGGTTATCCGGCGGCAACCAGTTATCTGCAGGTCCGATAAGGTTTTCAAAGAAAGCCCAGGTTTTCCTTGCCAACTCCCTCAAAAGAACCTTTTGAGCGGCTGTTGCCTTGGTCTTTGTGGATGGGAGAGGAAGACTAAACCACCAGGCGACGGTAGGCGACAATAGCCAAAGAATTAAGAATGGAGAAGTTACTACGAGTGAGTCGGGGGAACATTTTAGCAGGTAGATAACGATGACCACAAAAACCGTGGGCACTATCCACATCATGGCATATACCGTGAGCAGCGTCGCTGTTTGTTTTTGTTGCGTGAATCCGGAAGGATTCCATTCTAACATGCGCCTGCGACTTATCAATACTCGCCAAAGCGTTCGGATAATCGCGTCTGCGCTAATGTAAGCTTCATAAGGCAAGCAGATCAGATTAAATACAGCCTGGAGAATATTCCTGTATGTAGCGTGAACGGCATTCTGTACGTGCTGACCTATATCAACCTCTTCCGGTTTCTGACCTATGTTCCATAAAGAAATTATGACCGGAGGCGCGATCACGAAAGCAGTGACGCATAAAGTCCAGAACCAGGGAGAAGACAAAACTGTCCAACCAAAGATCTGCAGGAGAACGAGGCCGATCGGAACTAAACTCCTCCTTAGGTTGTCAGAGATTTTCCAACGGGACAATGCGGTAATTGAATTTTTTTGAAGACGTCCGTCGCTGCCGGGCACAAATGGCAAAAACCAATTTCCAATTTGCCAGTCTCCCCGGATCCACCGGTGCCGGCGGATGATATCCTCACGATAGCGGGAAGGATATTCTTCGTAAAACTGAACGTCGCTTGCAAATCCACAACGAGCATAGGACCCTTCCAGCAAATCGTGACTTAAGATTCTGTTTTCCGGAAGACGATTGTGCAACACCTTCTCAAATGCATCAATATCATAAATGCCCTTGCCGATAAATGATCCTTCTTTAAAAACGTCCTGGTATACGTCAGAGGTGACACGGGTGTAGGGGTCAATGCCCGCATCATTTTCGTGCATTCGTGTATACCGCGAACGCGCTGCACCATGCAAGCTGATGGCGATCCGCGGTTGGACAATTCCATAGCCGGCTGTTATTCTTTTTGTTTTGCCGTCATACACAGGTTGGTTTAGCGGATGTGCCATTATTCCAACCATTTTCGCAGCGGATTCACGGGGAAGTTGGGTATCCGAGTCAAGCGTGATTACATACTTCACAGCAGAATAGATAACTGACTCCCCCATAATGACCGAAAACCTGTCTCTTGCTCCCCCGCGAAGCAACTGGTTTAACTCACTCAATTTTCCGCGTTTGCGTTCATATCCCATCCAGATTCTATCCGTGGGGTTCCATTGCCGGGGCCTGTGAAAAAGAAAAAATGCATCGTTTTGAACGCGTCCGTATTTTTTGTTGAGGTCTTCAATGCTTTTCTGAACCAGGTTGATAAGTGCCTCGTCTTCAGGCAGGGTTTGCTGCTCCGCGTCTTGAAAATCTGTTAAGAGGGCAAAAAGTAGCTGAGGATCGCGGTTGGAAAGAAAGCGAACCTCAAGATCTTCAATCAACTTTTCGGCTTGATCCGGATTGACAATGAGTGTAGGCACTACTACCATCGTCCGGAACTGCTCAGGGATGCCGGCTGAAAAATCCATTTTTGGAAGGGGCGACGGCTTTACCAACAAGGTGGCTAACCAATTGACAATGGCAAAGGCAAAATAACTGGCTCCCAACAAGGAGAAAATCGCTACGGCCGTCAGTAAATAAGACTCTGCTCCGTCGTCATAAGCCTTCATGAACAAACCAGCGCTAATCCCCACCGTTAACAATATCGCGGCTACCACGTAAACCCCGTACACATTCCGGCCCAGCATTTGTCGCACTTTTTGTACGGCAGATAACTTTACGTTTGCCAATTTCCTTGTGAGTGCTACGCCTTCACCCAACAGGTAATATCCGACATGAGCCTTGCATTTGTCATGAGGGTCCTTCGCCAGGCTTTCTCTGGCAAGGTTAAGGGCAATGCGGGCCACATCATTTTCAGTTAATTTACTTTGCTTGGCGATTCCTTCGACCA
>JBGPGZ010000434.1:0-4122 GCA_041484175.1 Cyclobacteriaceae bacterium
AAGGTTTGAACTTATATTGAATTTGATCGGTGGGCACTCTTGGTTTAAAGTTTAGAGTTTAAAGTTTGAGTCCAAAGCCTCAGGTCCAACGAAATGAATTATCGAATTATCGAATCACCGAATTGTCGAAATGGACGTAAGTTTCAAGTGCAAAGTCTCATGTTGCCAAGCCCAAACTTTTCAATTTGCATTCTCAATACTTTACTTTAATATTCCGATATAATTCCTGGTGCTGATAATCTTTTCGAAGGGGGTGTCCTTCCCAATCATTGGGCATCAGAATTCTTCGAAGGTCGGGGTGGTTCTTAAATTTGATTCCAAACATATCGTAGACTTCGCGCTCAAGCCAGTTGGCGGATTTCCAAATGTGACTTACACTATCGATCTCCGAATTTTCACGGGGAACGATAGTTTTCAACATCATGGATGTGTGAAAAGGAATTGAATAAAGGTGATAAAGAACTTCCATCGTTTTCGCTTCCAGCCCATTGTCAATCCCGGTAACACAGGAGAGCGAATCGAAAAAGGTGGCGGGGTTTTGGTGGAGTTCAAGGCAAACAGAAACCAAATCTGTAGCGTCGACAATGACGCCCGGGGGAGATGCATTTTGAACAATCACGCATTCACGGCGGCAAACCTGGCTAATTAGTCTATTTATCTTTTCAATTTCCATTTTTCTTTGGTCTCGAGCCTGCCCGACGAAGTTGTTTCAGCGTAGTCGGGTCTCAGGAAATCCAGCGACCAGAATCCAGCGCCAGAATCAACAGGATCCGCCTGCAAGGTCTCTAGTTTCCATGTCAACACTTTAACACTTCAACACTTTATCCCCCCCAACACATTCTCCCCCCTGATCTTCTCGTGCAATTTCAAAATTCCACCGAGCAGCGCTTCGGGCCGGGGAGGACAACCGGGTACATAAACATCTACGGGAATGATCCGGTCCACCCCCTTCACCACATGATAGCCATGTTGCCAATAGGGACCGCCGCAATTTGAACACGAACCCATAGAGATGACGTAACGAGGCTCAGCCATCTGTTCATACAATCTGCGTATGCGGTCTGCCATTTTAAAGGTGACCGTCCCCGCCACAATCATCACGTCCGCTTGCCTGGGAGAGGCGCGGGGCGCCATACCAAAGCGATCCATGTCGTACGGAGTTGATCCCGTGCTCATAAATTCAATGGCACAGCAAGCGAGACCAAATGTCATCGGGAAGAGTGACGACAAACGCGACCAATTAAGCAGGTCATCCAGTTTTGCAATGATAACTCCGCCTTCTCCGATGGACTCTTTGTAGGGCGCAAAACCAGGCTCCGATTGCAAGCTCCCGGACCCTTGCTGCTGTTTACTGCTGTCGCTTGTTAAACTGCTCATAAAGTTCTTTAGGCACTGGAGATTTGTATTCTGTTGGTTTGGGATCGGGCTTCACCCAATCAAGATGGCCATTGACCCAGGCATAGGCCAGGCCGAGGCCGAGAACAATAATAAAGATCAGCATTTCGACCAGCGCATATTGACCCCAGGCGCCGTTGGTCTCCTCCATCAATTTCTCATCGGCAAAAACGGTCGCCCATGGAAACAGAAACACAATTTCCACCTCGAATAGCAGGAAGATTAACGCCAGAACATAAAATCGAAGGTTGATTTGCACCCAACCCCCGCCTTGCGGATCTTCGCCGCTTTCATAGGTGGAAAGTTTTTCGGGGTTAGGCCGTTGAGGGCGAATGATACGGGAGATCAATAAGGCCGCCATCACAAACAAAATCCCGGCCACAGCAAATAGCAGGATCTGACCGAACGCGGCAAAGTAACTTTGGTCACTCTTCATGATGACCAAAGGTAGCATCCAACACTTCCGCGTCAAAGGGAGATTTAAAACTTATTGCGTCGTGCGCGAAATTCATGTCGGGTGCACCAAGATCTTTGTCGTTTTATTTCGGGAATGATCACCTGGACAAAAAGAACGCGAAGACGGACAAGGTATCCCGATAAACTAGGCTTGTGTTTTAATTCATCTGGTTAGTTCAGGGCTGAAGCTCATCAAGATCGTTCACAAATAACCCCGGCCTTAAGGGGGGTTAAATGCCGGGATCATAAAATGGGCTTTAACCCCGACAGGCTTCTAAACGCCTTAGCCCCTGATAATATCGGGGTTTGCGGTGAGACTTCATTCTATCCGACTTCACCCTTCATCCTTGGGTTCCCACAATTCAATTTTGTTTCCTTCAGGATCCATTACCCACCCGAATTTTCCGTAAGAATATTCTTCTATTTTACCGACAACCTCAACACCTTCCTTTTTTAAGACCTCCAACAACTCCACCAGGTTTTCCACGCGGTAGTTAAACATGAAAGGCTTCTCACTGGGGCTGAAGTAGGTGGTATCGGCTTTGAATGGACTCCACGCCGTCTGCGCATGGACTTTTGCTTCCGGGTTTAGCGGATCGATCCAGCGAAACGAAGCTCCGTAATCATCCATGGGAAGTCCGAGGTGCTTGCCGTACCATTCTTTTATTTTCTTCGGGTCTTCCGTCTTGAAGAATATCCCCCCGATTCCTGTAACGCGCTTTTTCATTGGTTTTAGGTTATGCCGGTAATATTTCTTTCTTTCTCAAAATTACGGCACTGATCAATGCGATAACCAACCCAACCGGAAATATCTCAGCGAGCGTAAGGCCAAAGCGTAAGATGGGATTCTTATAGATCTCCCGCGTCCGATCGATCTGGGCCATCACTTTTTGAATCTCAGCAGGACTTGCTCCATCGGCTTTTGCTTTGGTCATACACATCGCGGCATATTGGTCCATGAAGTCCGGAATAAACTGATTGAAATAGACCTCCCAGGTGATCGCATAAAACAATGATGCCACCACCGCGATCAGCAATCCGATCTGAAAGGCCTTACCGAATTTAATGACTCCGTGGAGATGATTGTCGCGATAGGACTTTATTCCGAAAAAGATCAGCGACAAGGAGATGGCCATCGTGGAATAGCCGATGACTTCTCCATTCGAAAAATTAAGGGTACCGCTTTTGTACAACGGAATCGTGATCATGAACATCGTTGAAATGATCGCGCCGGAGATTGACCCGAAGATGAGGATAGTTTTTTTCATTGTATTGGGGGTTGGGATATTCTTTTGTAGCGAACCAGAAAAAGTTGAGTTCCCGATTTTGTCTCAAAAGTGAGAGGCCATTCGTTTCCTCCAAGATGATAGCAAATGACCAACTCACCAGGTTCGAACCGATAAATGGCACGTTCCAGTTAGTTTTGATGTCATCGTTTCTTCTTTAGCCGGGCCAAAAATGAGGGATGTTCAGATCGAAGCCCTCATACGAAGGTGTGATTTTTCCAAAATCCCACAAAAGCATTACGGAATGAATTGCAATTCCTTGGCCCTTTGAATGGCCTGGGTGCGTCTTTTGACATCCAGCTTTAGAAAGAGATTCGACGTATGGGTTTTTATGGTATTCACCGATACAAATAATTGATCGGCAATCTCCTGATTTGAAAGTCCTTTGGAGATCAATTCCAGAACCTCCAATTCACGAGGACTTATGGCCAGCCGCCTCAATTCTGTTTCATTCAATGCAAAGTTCGGATTGACAAGAACCGTCCTTCGCCGCGTGAGTTTTTGACCGGCCCATATACCTAGCCCGGTGAAGAGCAGTGCAACCGTGCCCACATAAAACTCCAGCGAAAGATCGTGGATGAAAAAGCGGTACTCGACGAACCGCAAGAGTCCTACCAACGCGGCCAATGAAATTCCGTAAACAAGAATTGTCTTTTTCATAGTCCCGAGTTCATTTGAAATATATGAACAATCCAATGGAGTTTCAATCAGTACGGTTTTTCCATCGATGCGCGTTACTGACTTTGTGACGCAAAGGCCACAAAGACTCCAAGACACAAAGCGTTTGTCTCTAACCACCAATGACTAATGACCGATCACAGATCACCGATTACCGATCACAGATTACCGATTACCGATCACCCCGCCCACCCTTCCCGATCCAAACTCCGGTACTGTATCGCCTCCGCCAGATGCTCTGTTTTAATTTCCTCACAGCGCGCCAACTCGGCGATGGTCCTGGACACCTTTAAAATCCGATCATAGG
>JBGPGZ010000435.1:0-4117 GCA_041484175.1 Cyclobacteriaceae bacterium
ATAAGGCCAACCATGTTGATCAATGTCCAGGTAGATTTTTGTAATTCCCGCCTTCTGACAATAAAAAACAAGCCAACTTGCCCCGCAGTAAATCATTAAGGTCAATGCAGAAAATAAGATTTCTTTTGACACTATTTTCGCTGTTGGAAATCCTTCTTGAATTTTTATTTTGGAGAATCTTTTAGCCTTCCAAACATAAAAAATAAGGTATCCAATCCCCGCGAGGAAACAATATCGCAAGATGATGGTTGCCGAGTCAAACGACCATGAATAGATTTTCTCCGCCTCGTTATTCATGCATTTATCAGTTTTGCCACAATCCTGCCGTAATGATCCCTCCAGTACCAAAGCTGCATAGCAGAACTTTCTTACCTTGAATGGCCCCCTTTACCGTGTTCAGTGCGATACCCACCGATGCTGCTCCGCAGTTGCCCGTTATTTCCGTCACATCTACAAACTCCATTTCATATTGAGCGAAAACCGATTGAAGGTGCCTTATGATCAAAGGGTTTACCTGGTGCAATATCATTACATCGGGCGCTATCGACTCCTTGACAAATTCAAGATAGAAGCTTTCAGCATTTCTGATCAGTTTTAATGCTAACGAATTATTCAATGAAAGCCCCAGATGCTTCCTGGGATCATGGGCCATGTCTTTAACTTCCCTCATGATGATGTTGTCTGCATCATGCCCGAGTTTAACGGTTACCACCTCGGAAAGCCCCTTATACTGTCGCGACTTGTAATGGAGCAAACCCCGCTCCGATTGATCGTGACTGATCAAACAGGCAAATGAACCGTTCCCAAAGATTTTATTGATCTTTTTTGATCTTGAGGTTGCCTTTCTTGCGGCATCCGCCTGAACAATTAACACCGATGATTTATTCAATTCCGCCAATTGGCTTCCCAAAATCATCGCGGTTACACCTCCTGCACAACCCTGAACGATATCGATGGTATGGCAATTTGAAAATGAACTATGAAATTTTTCACTGATCATTTGGCCCAGCGAAGGAGCGAGCATATCAGGGCACGTGGTGGTAATGATCAGATGGCTCAGATGCTCCGGCAATTCCTTCAAGTCAAAAAAAGGTTTCAGCGATTTCTCCGCAAGGGATAAAACCTGTCTGGGTTCCTCCAGAAGTTCCTTTCCGTTTTCAAATTCAAAGTAACTATGCATCGCCCTCATTGAAACTCCCATGGCCGGTAACGATTAGATGTTTGCGTCTTTAAAACGGTGGCAACCTACCGCCTGCAATTGCTGAATAGAGTTATCCAAGTCCTCCGAAAGCGCGCTCCCACCTTTCGTTTGACAGAACGGGCAGGCGTGCAAATCCCCATCCGTATCGATATACAAATTCCTGTTTCCGGAAGCAAAACAACCGATGCGCCGCTGATAAAATCCGTGGTAACTGATGACGGGATATGCCCGATAATTGCGATCGTAATTCATCTTCCAATAGAATTTCTCGAGCATTTTTTCCTGTTCGACGCTTAAGGAAACATCCTTTCCCTTGTAATGACCAACGGCTTTCGGTTCAAGTATTTGAATAAAAGAAACCCCTAATCCTTTCGCCAGCTCAGCATAACGCATCAGGTTGGATTCGGTAACAAAGGTTTTTGTAACACAAATGGAAAGTGCCGTAACCAGGTTTGATGCAATTGAATTACACACCGCTCTCTCAACCCAATGAAATGAGTCTTTAAATCCCCGAAACAGATTATGCATTTCAGGATCAACGTGGTCCAAACTGACAACGGCCCCGGTCAACCCTGCCGCTTTTAACTTCCTTGCATTTTCAGAAGTAAGGTTGAACCCGGAAGTCAAAATCCAGAATTCTGTTTCCCGCCGGGCCGATCTTACTATTTCAACGATATCATTCACCCTCAACATCGGCTCTCCCCCGGTTATCTGAAATTGAGCGGTTCCCCTTTCCTGGAATTTCTGCACAATATTTTTTATGTCAGCTAAGGTCAATTTTTCCTTTCCATTCAGGGCATCCCACTCAAAGCAATGTTCGCATCGCAAAGGGCATTTCTTTGTAATGGCAACAAAAATATTCGTAAAGCGATTTGTTTCCTTGTGGAGAGGAGCAATCCGGTTTAATTCCGATTTAAAGAAGTTGTCAAATGCCTTTGAAGGCCATCCCGGAATATATAAATCCCAGTAATACGACTTACCCACCTTTGCTATTTTTTTGATTCTGCTTTCTCCTAAAATTAATCTCCGGTACCGGTCGAGCGTTCTCAGCATCTTAAACAACAGGATCGGACTTCTGCAATTTTTGAGAATTATTTTGGCAATATTGAGCCGAATCAGTAACTCAACTGCTTCCTTCCGAAATCCTGAAATTATCCTGTTAGAACGGACCGCTGATGGAGGGCCGGATTCATGCTGATCAGTTTCAGGAAGTCCGGGAAAGACTGCAGCGATTTTGTCAACCGTTATATCAGTTTCCATTGCTATTGTTCAATGCTTTTGCAAACAAGTCCTTGCTGTTAACAAATTCAAAATAGCGCTGTTTCGAAAATTGCGTAAATGCACCTTTCTTTTTAAAGGAATTAAGGTAAACCAGGTTTGGTTTTCCCTTGTAATCCCGGATGTACTCGTAATACCCCCTGCTGTGGAGAAAAGTAGTCTGCCGATGATTATTCTCAGAGTCGGTTGCTGCATATTTTACTGTCACTTCATTTCCAACTTCGGGCTGAATTAAGTATTGATCATCCGAAAAAGCGAGCAAGGCGGAAACATCGTTCCCTTTTTCATCGATTGCCGTTGAGGGTGATAGGTGTGAGACCTTGACGGGAACATTTTCTGAAAAGTCCATGGCTGCATAATCAACTTCCCAAAACATAAAACCGCACTCCAATTTGATCTTTACGTCTTCTCCTTTCATTTTTGATAAATCAACGGGCATGACCATGTCCCTGGACGCCAAGGGGCCCATCACGTTGAAGTAATCAACAAACTCCCAACCCCTTTCGGTATCAGCATAAACTGAAAGCGGGATACCCTGTTCCAGGGACCATTGGATATTCTTTCCGGCCGGAACCCTCCTTTGTTTCTCCGCATACTTGTTGAAGGCCGTTCCAAATTGTTCATTGAATTTTCCATAGATGTAATCAAGCCAGAACGAATTTTTTGCATGAAGGACTAATTTTCCTGCTTTTGCGGCAGCGGGCCTTTTAAATGATAATGTCAGGCTGCTTAAACTATTGTCAGCAGCATGGCCTTCATTAAATAAATAAGAAATACTGTCACGGGATAAAATAGACATGGTTTGATCGATATTCCCTTCTGCCATCGCCTTTGAAGGGGATTGCGGTGACGGCAAGGTTTGAACATTTCCATGGTTATCTAGGAGTACATCTAAATTTTCAGGATGTTCGACAACGGTCAACTCGGCAAGGTTGGTATATTGTCTCTCGAGCAGTTCATTGGAGATCTTTAACTGATAGGCCCCATTTACCGCGGCAAAACCAGGCAAGGGCATAAAGTCATCGCGCTCCAGGGAGGAATAAATGGCCCCGCCATACATTTCACCGGCAAAATGATAGGAAGTGCCGTCGCCGGTGTATACAAATGGGCAAGAACTTTTTGTTAATAGAGCAATAACCAGGATGAGAACAAATGCAGCAGCAACAATTCCGAGAAAAGTGAAAGTCTGGGAAGCAACCGTAGCGCCAACATCCTGGTCATATAATTCTATCTTGCTGATGGCCGATAATGGAATCGTTATTATCGAGGCCTCTCCTTCCGCGTACTCCGTGATATAAATGTGCACTTCATAGGTTGGGTTGCCTTCCTTTGGTTTATATCGGTTTGCGCCATGTGGTTTTGTCTTCAAATAATATGGATTAACCGATGGCAATGGTTCAGTGGTGCCGACCAGTTCTTTCTTATCATCGTTCAATGAAATATCTTTCAAATGCCAAACATTAGTTCCTTGATGGATAATGACGTATTTCTTTTTCTTTTGCATCTGTTCAATCACTGTTGAGTTGGGTTGCGCAGTGTTAACCTTGTAATAGCTACACCCAATTACGAGATGTAAGAATGCAACCAGCAGCACCAGAGACATTCCTGGGAGAAATCTTCTTGAAGCTAATTGTTTCC
>JBGPGZ010000436.1:0-4098 GCA_041484175.1 Cyclobacteriaceae bacterium
AATGTCCCTGCCAAAAGCGACATAGGGTTTGTCGTAGTGCAGGTATCCAAGAATGGTGGGCATGATATCGATTTGCTGGATAATTTCGGGTTTGAAGGAAGACCAGTCGGCGCCGGCCTTGTAAAAGAATATCGGAATTGAAAAATATCCCCAGGCAGAATTGTACTGCGGATATTGAATTTCAGCAGACGCGTGGTCGGCGGTAAATACAAATAATGTATTCTTATACCAGGGCATGCGGGATGCAGCAGCGAAAAATTTGCGAAGGGAATAATCCGTGTACTCAATCGTCCGGTGAATGACCATCGGACCTCCTTTGAATTTGTCTTCATAGCCTGGCGGCAGGTTGTAGGGATGATGGGATGAAACGGTAAATAACGTGGTGTAGAAAGGTTGACGGAAGGTATTCATCTTGCGTGCAAAGAACTGCATAAACTGCTCGTCCCAAATTCCCCAAATACCATCGTAATCGTCATCCTGATCGTATTCGTCTTTTCCGTAGTAATCGTCAAAGCCGCAGAGATTGGCAAATGCCTGAAAGCCCATCGAGCCATTGGGCGCCCCATGAAAATAGGCCGAGTAGTACCCCTTTTCTTTCAACAGGGTGGCAGTGCTATTGACCTTATTTCCCGAGAAATGCGAAAGAACAAACGGCACTTCGATTGAAGGAATGCTGCAAATAACCGAGGGCATCGCGTCGATGGACCTCCGCCCGTTGGCCATTGAGTATTGATACGATCGTCCAGCACCAATCAGTGAATCCAAAAAGGGCGCATACCCCTGGTAGGTGCCTTTTTCCAAATCCCTGTTATAAGCTCCAATAAACTCTTTCGAAAAGCTTTCCAGAATAATGACCACGACATTATCGGCCCTGAAGGAAGCCGTATCATTGGGGATCTTTACTGGATCAAAGACCTTTATCAATTCCTCTTCCGAAGAAAAGTAATGCACTTTTTTGATCACGCTGGCTCCGGCAGTACGCATCAGGGCGAACGGCGTATTCAACACGAGGTTGATGTCCTTGGGCACCTTGGCGTATTCGGCGGCGTTGCTCAATGTAATCGGTCGCGTGCTGTGAGCAAAACCGCCGCGCACACCGCCTACGAACAAATAAATGATCAGCAGCATCATCGCCACACCCGACGAATAAGATACAAGCCGATTTTTCAGTTGCGGCCCGCACAATCTGATCCGGTTGTACAAAAGGATCATGGCCGCCATCAGCGCGAGCCAGACAATAACTGCGTACCAGTAATCAATTAAAAATTGAAAAAAAAGACTTCCTAAATTTTTTTCGTGTTCAAACTGACCGAGGACACTCAATGTGGTTCTGCGCAAAGTAAAGCGGTAATAAACAAAATCAGCGACGTTGGCTGCCAGCGCGATTCCGTTGGTGACGAAGAAAACATACTTTAAGATGTTTCTGTAAATCGAGTGGAACCGGAAGGGAAACGGGATGATCAGCATTAAAATGAAAAGCGCATTGGAATATAAAACCGCGGCAAGGTCAAATCGCAATCCGCCAAACATAATCCGCAGAAAACGCCCTGCAGTCATCGCGGGAAAGAAATCGATGTTAAAGAAATAAAACCCGATCCTGCAAAGGGAATACAATCCCATCATGAGCAAGAGGTACAGGGCCAGGGCCTTATAAATATTGCCCCTCCATTGAAGCCCGTCAAAAAACTTTTGAATCATCCCCGCGCAGCAAGCATTTAGTTTCTAGAAAGGGCAAAATACGCGAAATGCAGCCAAAAAGGCCATGTTCGTTTCACTTTTTGTCTTAGTTTTGTTATTCTGAACATAGCAGAAGGGGGCTTTTTAACGTTGTCATTGTCGCTGACTTACCTAAACACCAGACACGAATGCGGTTTATTTTTCCCGGTCTCCTGCTTCTCGTCGTGCACCTGGCTCAGGGTCAGAATGTTGAGTCATTGGGGGTCTTCGGAGGGCTCAATGTCCCTTTTACGATCGATCAAGGACTGTATAAAGATCCGCGGTTCGCTGCCAAAGCCGTCCTTCGCACGACACCCTTCGGTGTCTATTATGGATACGACCGCAGCGGTTATGGATTTGCCCTCACACCGTCTTACACTCAAATCGGTCAAACATTCAAGATCAGAAACACCACCGGAGGTGATGTGGGCTTTCGCGACGTGAAGATGAATTATCTCACCGTGCCCGTGGCGCTAAAGATCCATGTCAATGACCTCTCTTTCTTCCGGCTGAGCCTGGTAGCATCCATAGCACCGAGTCTCTTGATCGGCGGGCAGGAGACCTTGACTCACGATGCAACCAAATTAAAATATCCGGCGGGAGTCAGCGTGCCAACCGACGCTGGCTATACGGTATCTTATGACGGCGTTTTTGTTCCCATGGTCAACAAGCAGGTCTATGTTGCCAATGACAAGTTCAGCAGTATCCAAGTCTTTGGTGCATTCGGTTTTCGATCGGATTTTGATCTTAGTGACGACTGGAGCCTGAACTTTGATGGCCGCGCCAACTTCGGAATTTTTGAACCGCGCAATTCCGCTTATGTCAGTCTGCTCAAATCGCAATCCGGTCCCGTCGATGTTAACGGACAGCCTGGGGCGCCTGATCTTTACGGCACGCGACGGGATGTTTACCTGTCACTCCAGATAGGCGTTTGCCGGATTTTCAATTCAAAAGAAAAATTCAGAGTAAAACATTCAGACCGCTCCGTCACGCCAGGCAATATTCCCAAGCCGAGAAGCAGAAAACCGAAAGGATAAGACCCGAAACTCAGGTTGTCGTTGTGTCTTTCTTTTTACCTGTCATGATTCCCCGGATCAAAGATTCGAAATTATTTGGCCGGGTAGCGTCTGAAATGCATTTCTTCAGGTCGGCAATGTCAATGTGAAAGTCATAACTGCTGATGACCCATTTTCTTATTTCCTCCAAGGCCTCCGCATCGACGAGGGATTTGCCGGTTATT
This sequence comes from Cyclobacteriaceae bacterium, assembly GCA_041484175.1. Classification (GTDB taxonomy): domain Bacteria; phylum Bacteroidota; class Bacteroidia; order Cytophagales; family Cyclobacteriaceae; genus ELB16-189. The sequence continues at coordinate 2,957 of JBGPGZ010000436.1, forward strand.
TGACTCGCCAATTCAATTGCATTCATAGGGCATTGATTAATAAGGAGTAAATATACCTATATTTTGAATGTAAATCCCTGTCAGACAGTACTTATCGATTCCCCAAGATGAGCAAATTCAACCGGTATTTTTCCGCTGAGGATATGAGAGGGGCCATCGATATGGCCACGGCCATCCTATTGATGCGTGAGGCCTTTACGATGATTTCAGGCCGCGAGGCGATGGTACCGGTAAGGACCTTTATGGATATTCCTGAGAATAAAGGCAGAGTATTATTCATGCCTGCGTTTATTCCAAGTCTCCAGGTTATGGGAATTAAGATTGTGAGTGTTTTTCCCGGAAATCCTGCTGCTTACAAAATCCCATCGATCAGTGGCAACCTGATGATGATCGATGCCGGGAATGGATCACTGCTGGGCATCCTGGATGCGGAGTATGTTACTTCGTTACGAACGGGTGCAGCCTCAGGGCTTGCCACTGATTTATTGGCGAACAAGGATTCAAAAGTCCTTGCCATTTTTGGAACAGGCGGCCAGGCCCTTTCGCAAGTCATCGGTGTTTGTTCGGTAAGGAAAATAGAATTGGTATTGGTTTTTGGGACAACGCGCGAAAAAGCAAGATTTCTTGCCGACCTCATTCAACAGGAAACCGACGTACTGGCTAATCCGGGAAACCCGACGGAGTTAAAGGAAGCCGATATTATTTGCACTGCCACCAGTTCGATCACTCCCGTCTTCGAGCACGTCCATCTTAAACCGGGAGTTCATATTAATGCAATCGGATCCTTCAAACCGGAAATGCAGGAAATTCCAACGGACACCATTAGAAACTGCACGCTGGTCGTTGATCAAACAGAGGCCGCCCTGTCCGAGGCCGGAGATATTATCATTCCACTTTCTTTAGGACTGATCACAAAAGAGCATATCCGTGCTGAGTTGGGAGAGATCGTTGACGGCCGCAAAAAGGGCCGCTCTTCGGCGAGTGAAATTACAGTTTTCAAATCGGTAGGCAACGCCGTTCAGGATTTGGTGGTAGGGAAGTACGTTTGCGATCAGCTTACTCTTGGTCAATAGTCATTGGTAATTGGTAATTGGTAATTGGTAATTGGTAATTGGTAATTTCAGAATCGATAGAATCAATAG
>JBGPGZ010000437.1:0-4089 GCA_041484175.1 Cyclobacteriaceae bacterium
ATTCTTTCAAAGTTTTCTGCTCATCAAGCCTCTTTGTGGATGCTCATTTTATGGCCTCACTTCAACCGTCATGGTCTTGAGGACTCCGTGAAGAGTGCTTAAGACAATGGAGATGATGAGATGGAATTTTGAGTAAAATAGTTACTTTTTTGCACACCTCGCTGCAAACCTGCTTGTAAAGTCCTTCAGCCTGAATCAGGACAAACCTTGAGAAGGTCTCGCGGGTGAGCTTACCAAAAGATCAGGAAACTAAGGATTGAACTCTTTTTGTCGTCCCTGGTTTCACCGTCCTTCTTTTTCCAGCCGCGCAGGAGCACAAACTGCTTAAAGCGAACCCAGCGTTCAAAAAGCCGGAAGTTCCCCCTAAACTCTCTTTTTTTCCTGAGATGAATTGTTCCTTTTGGTGTGACCACAGTTTGAGCAAGCAAAGCCTCCTTGGCAGCAACTTCGACGGGGTCGTATAGCATGGCAGTACACATGCAGTTCTTCCGGTCTTTGCCCATCAGGATTTCATAGTTCACGCAACTTTGGCAGCCTTTCCAAAATTCCTCATCGTTGGTTAATTCTGAATAGGTGACAGGCTCGTACCCCAGATCGGAGTTGATTTTCATGACCGCCAGGCCGGTGGTCAGTCCAAAGATTCTGGAGTTCGGATATTTCTTCCGGGAGAGGTCAAAGACTTTTCGTTTGATTTGGGTGGCAACACCGCTTTTGCGGAATGCGGCAGAGACAATGAGTCCGGAATTGGCCACGTACTTCTCGTGCTCCCATGCTTCAATATAGCAAAAGCCTACCCAGGTGCCGTCGGGGGTGAGCGCGATTACTGCTTTACCCTCGTCCATTTTCTGCTCCACGTACTCGGGCGATCGCTTGGCGATGCCAGTGCCACGCGCTTTGGCCGATTCCTCCATCTCTGTGGTGATGGTCACGGCATATTTTTTATCGTCAGGTGAAGCCACACGGACGATGATATTGGAAGTGTTCAATTCTCTTCTTAATTAAATGATGAAAGGAAAAAAAGGCTCAATGCGAAATGCGATTGCTCTTCCTGAGCAGCCGTCCAAACACTCGTAAGCGAGTGGGTATCAAATACGAATCTGCCTTCGGAAACTCCTGATCACCGAGGAGACCGTGGTGAGGAGGCTTGACACGCCCGGGATGGGGGCGAGGGTGAGTGGGCCTGCCGGGCAGGCAGGACTGGGGTAGGACCCAGTAAACTCAACGATGGTAAATAATTTTTTCAATTTCTTTTTGCTGTGTTTACGTTAGCTAAAAGGCATTTAGATTTTGTTTAATGCAAAATTAAACGATAATTAACTCACTTTAACAATAATAAGGGTACGAATTTTCAAAGAAAAAGGTTTTGCCAGCCGGAAAAAGTTTATCACTGGCACAAAGTATTGGTCCTTGCAGGGAGCCCGCGAGGTGAAAGAGTTGGTTGACTCGTCTGGTTGTACGGCCCTTTAAGAGATCGCCTTTATGATAGGAAACAGGTCTCTTATTTCTTCCTTCAAGCAAAGAAAATGGTCTCTTCAAGGCAGGAAGGCGTGGGTCGCATGGATAGCATTTCATATTGGTTTGTTAGCAGTCAAAGCTTCTGTTACTCATTTTTTAAGGTCTCAGCAGGGTTAATGCGTGCTATTCTCAGCGTCAGGTAGCCCAGCGTCGCCCAGGCAATCACCATGAGCAACCCGCCGGTGCCGGCAAACAGGAGGGGGTTGATGCCAGTGTGGAAAGTAAAATTCTCAAGCCATTGATACATCATCCACCAAGCCAGGGGAGCAGCCAGGAGAATGGCCACAAGAACGAGCCTCGTGAAATCTTTGACAAGCAAGACCATCAGGCCGCCCACGGTTGCCCCCAGTACTTTGCGAATACACACCTCTTTTGTCTTCTGGTGAAAAGTGAGCGCAGCGATACCCAGGAGTCCGAAGCAGGCTATCACCACGGCTATCAAAGAAAAAGCGCCAAGGATCCGGGCCATGTTTTCTTCGGAGGCGTATTGCCGGTTCAGGTGATCTGCCAGGAAGGAAAATTCGAACCCGAAATGGTCATCCAACCTCCGCCAGACGGTTTCTACGGACTTCATTGTCCGCGGAAAATCGGCCGTGTTCACTTTCAGGAGCACATAGTTGAAATTGGGGGAGAGTTTGAAAAGAAGCGGACGTACAGGCTGATGCAAGGATTGAAAATGGAAATCCTTGACTATACCGATCACGCTTCCCTTGATCTGGCCCCCATCCCTGTCCCAGGTGATTTCCTTGCCAAGGGCACCGCGGGGATACAGGTATCTCGCCGCTGTCTCGTTGAGGATAAAAGCATCCCGGTCTGCCGGATTCTCTTTTAAGAACGGCCGACCTTCGACAAATGAGATGCCGAGTATATCAAAAAAGTCATAGTCAACCATTGCCTCGGAGGAGGCGACGCGCTGTTGAGGGTCGTTGGCCGGGAAGACAGGATTTTGATTAAAGGACCGGCCGGGGATATTGGAGGCGGCGGAAACCGATCTTATTTCCGGTATCCTTAACAATTCGACGCGCAGCTCGTCCAATTTTGGATTGATGGCCCCCCTGTTCTTTACGGGGATCACCACGACTTCCTCCTGGTTAAATCCAAGTTCCTTGTGCTGGATGAAGTTGAGCTGGCGATCGATAATTACGCTGCAGGAGATCAGCACCATGGAAGCAAAAAATTGAAACACCATAAATACCTGGCGGAGGCCAATGCCCTTTGGCGTATGCAAAAAGTTTCCTTTCAAGATGAGCCCCGGTTGTGCCGATGACAAATACAACGAAGGAAATGCTCCCGCGATGACACCAACCAACAATCCCAGTCCACCGAGCACAAGCGGGAAAAAAGCATAATTCATTTCTATGGGACGCCCGGTGATGATCGCGAAAAACGGAAGGGCCAGTTCGACAAAGAAGAAGCTGAGCACCATCGCAAGCATACTGATGAGGAGCGACTCTCCCATAAATTGTAATAACAACTGGCTGCGAAACGCGCCCAGTGATTTCCGAATGCCAATTTCCTTTGCGCGCTCAGCAGAAAGGGCGGTAGTGAGGTTGATGAAATTGGCGCATCCGATGATAAGGATCAGCAAGGCTGCCGCCGTCATCATGTAGACATAAGCGATAAAACCATTGGGTTCCAGTTCCCAGCGGATATGTGAATGCAAGTGTATGTCGGTAAGTCGTTGAAGGCGAAAGCCGAAATTTCGATTTACCATGGCACGATAATCCTCCGGCGACACATCGATGTATTTCGTTGACCATTCAAGCAGTTTGCCTTCCAAAAGCTTTGCATCCGTGCCCGGTTTTAGCCGGATGTAGTTGTAATGCCCGAAATCCCTCCAGGTATAGTAATCGCTGCCCGGATCCTCAAAGGATTTTTCGCGTACATACGAAGTAAGGAAATCAAAATGAAAGTGCGAGGCTGTCGGAACATCTTGAAAAACACCGACTACCTCGATAAGTTGGTCATCATCATTTACAGAAAGGTGCTTGCCGATGGGCTCGCTTTCGCCAAAATACTTTTTAGCCATTGATTCCGAAATGAGAATACCGCCCGGTTTCTTAAGCGCCGTTTTCTTATCCCCTTTAACAAGCTGAAATGAAAACACATCGAAGAAGGTACTGTCGACGGCCAGTACATTGCTTTCATCAAAACGGATATCTTTTTCCATGTTGCGGATGGAGAAAGTCTGCCGTGTCAGGCCCGGACCCCAGAGCGGGCTGAGGCTCACAGCGCTTTCCACTTCGGGGAAATCCTGTACGAGGGCCTGCGCCATGGGATGGGGTGTACGTGTTTGAGGGTTTTCATCTTCCCAGGTAATGCGGTAAATGTCTTCCGCATGGGTATGGAAGCGGTCGTAACCAAGTTCCAGCCGGAGATATTGTGCGATCAGGAAAACGCACGCAAACCCCAGGGCAAGGCCGACAATGTTAATGAGCGAATACGTTTTGTTTTTCAGAAGATTGCGAAAAGCAACAATGAAATAATTGGTAAGCATGATTTTTTTTGTTTCGGGTTTCGGGTTTCAAGTCTCAGGTCTCAGTTTTCAAGTTGCAAGTTTTGTTACTATGTTAC
>JBGPGZ010000438.1:0-4085 GCA_041484175.1 Cyclobacteriaceae bacterium
ATGAAAAGATTTACCAATTGTGTTGCATTAAAAAGCGTCCCGTAGGGACGAAATACAGGTAAACAACATGGTAAGGTCAAATTGGGAGTCTCCTAGAGACGACCTATATTCCGTCCCTACGGGATGATGCAGATCATGTTTACCTATGTTATATCCCTCCGGGAGGAGTGAGCAGGTTGGATTATGTCCATTTTTTTTCAAACAAGAATGCACTGGATTCCCAATCCTAGATGAAAAGATTTACCAATTGTGTTGCATTAAAAAGCGTCCCGTAGGGACGAAATACAGGTAAACAACATCGTTAAGTCAACGGGAGTCTCGTAGAGACGAAATATTGAAATTTTTGAATAACTCTTTGTCACGTCCATTCGGTAATGTTCAACTTGTTTAGATTCTGTTTAACACTCAGAAAATTTCAAGATTGGATTGAAACCAGTACTTTAGCCTTTCGTCCTGCATCCCATGAATTTGATTCGATCGATTTCTTCTGATTTTAAAGAAAAATTTGAAAGCCGCCCGCACCTCTTTGTCGCCCCGGGCCGCATCAACCTCATCGGCGAGCACACCGATTACAACGAGGGATTTGTCATGCCCGCAGCGATTGACATGGGCATGGCATTTGCGATCGCTCCCAGCGGCAGTGATAAATGCAATATCTACGCAGCCGATTTCAAAGAAGGCGTAACATTTTCCATCAATGACTTAAACCCCGGGGAAGTCTGGGTGAATTATCTCATGGGCGTGTTGGATGCTTTCTTGCGGAGGGGCCTCCCGGTCAAGGCCGTCGATTGTGTTTTCGGAGGTAACATTCCGTCGGGGTCCGGTCTTTCCTCTTCGGCCGCATTATGCGCCGGATTTGGCTTTGCCCTCAATGAGATTTTTGGCTTTGGACTTAACCGTCTTGAAATTGCCAAGATTGCCCAACGCTCGGAACGCCATTTTGCCGGCGCTAATGTGGGTATCATGGACCCGTATGCCAGTTTGTTTGGTAAAAAGGAATCGGTATTCCTGTTGGATTGCCGAAGCCTGACGCATGAATACATTTCCTTTCATTTTCCTGAATATGAGATCTTGTTGATTGATTCCCATGTCAAGCATTCGTTGGCTTTATCGGCCTATAACGATCGTCGGGCTGCCTGTGAAGAGGGCGTCAGAATCATCCAAAAGCAAAACCCGGAAGTGCGTTCCCTACGCGACGTTTCGCGCGCATTGCTTTACCAGCACCAGGACCAGCTGGGGGAAGATATTTTTATCAAGTGCCTTTATGTGGTGGAGGAAATAGACCGCACACAGCTGGCGGCCCTGCTCCTGCAATCGTCTGACTTAAAAGGTTTTGGGGGATTGATGTACGAAACGCATTGGGGATTAAGCCAGGCCTACGAAGTGAGCTGCGAAGAGCTTGACCTCCTGGTTTCGATTGCCGAAGAAGGCCGGGGCGATGTCATTGGCTCGCGGATGATGTGGGGTGGTTTCGGAGGATGCACCATCAACCTGGTGAGAAAGGAAAAAGAAGAAATGTTCAAAGAGAAGGTTCGGCAAAAATATTTTACTACTTTTAAAAAAGAACCAGGTTTTTATCTGGTCAACCTTTCAGAAGGAGCTCATTCCATACCCGTTGTCAATCACCATAACTAATCCCTGACTCATGCAGAAGCTTCAGACCAACGACTATCTTGTCTTTTTCGTCTACTTTGTCATCGTTGCAATTTATGGTTATTGGATTTACAACCGGAAGAAAAAGGCCCAGTCGGATTCCAAAGATTTCTTTCTGGCGGAAGGATCCCTGACGTGGTGGGCTATTGGCGCATCATTAATTGCCTCCAATATTTCGGCCGAGCAGTTTATCGGCATGTCGGGGTCCGGTTTCAAGATGGGACTGGCCATCGCCACCTATGAATGGATGGCAGCCGCTACACTGATGGTAGTCGCCATCTTTTTTATGCCCATCTATTTGAAGAATAAGATCTACACCATGCCGCAGTTCTTGACGCAGCGGTATAGTGCTACCGTCAGCACCATCATGGCCGTGTTTTGGTTGCTGTTGTATGTGATTGTCAACCTCACCTCGATTCTTTTTTTAGGTTCGTTGGCCATCAGTACGGTGTCGGGTCTTAATTTTTGGTTTTGCATGATTGGGCTGGCCATTTTTGCGGTGATCATCACACTGGGCGGTATGAAGGTGATCGGTTACACCGATGTCATCCAGGTTTTTTTCCTGATCCTGGGTGGATTGGCCACGACCTACATTGCGCTTAATTTAGTCTCTGAACATTTCGGCACGGTCGGCGTAGGCAGCGGCCTGGGACTCTTAGTGGACAAAGCGAATGATCATTTTCATATGATTTTCAAGCAGGGCAATCCAAACTATCTTGACTTGCCTGGCCTGACGATTTTGATCGGCGGCATGTGGATAACAAATTTGAGTTACTGGGGCTGCAATCAGTACATCACCCAGCGTGCTTTGGGCGCAAACCTTCCCACGGCGCGAAACGGGATTTTGTTTGCGGCGTTCCTGAAACTTCTGATGCCGGCCATTGTGGTGTTGCCGGGCATTGCAGCCTATGTGCTACACCAGGAAGGGATGTTCCAGGCAGAAATGGTTGTTGGCAATGAGTTGAACCCCGACCGGGCCTATCCGGTATTGCTTAATTTGTTACCCGTTGGATTGAAAAGCCTGTCTTTTGCCGCGTTGACGGCTGCCATCGTTGCCTCCCTGGCAGGAAAGGCAAACAGTATTTCCACTATTTTCACGTTGGACATTTATAAAAAATTCTTTAATACGTCCGCTTCGGAAAGGCAATTGGTATATACAGGTCGAATTACTGTTTTGGTGGCGATCCTGATCGCTATCCTCATTTCGCCCTTTCTCGGCATCGACAAAAAAGGGGGTTTTCAATTTATTCAGGAATATACAGGGTTCGTGTCACCCGGGATTTTTGCCATTTTTGTTTTGGGATTCTTCTGGAAACGCACGACGGCCACCGCTGCATTGGTGACTGCTATTATCACTTTCCCGCTTTCGCTTTTTTTGAAAACTTTGCCAAAGTGGATGGACTTATCCTTCCTGAGCAGCACGGGATTCTCGTCGCTTAGCGCAGGAACCGGTTTGTATGAAATTCCGTTCCTCGACCGGATGGGGATTGTGTTCCTGATTTGTGCATTCATCATGATCGGAATCAGCCTGGCCGATCCGAAAAGCAAAAACAATCCCAAGGGACTGGAAATTGATTCTTCCATGTTCAAACCCCACACTTCATTTGCCGTGGGAGCGGTCATTGTCTTTGGTATTTTAGCCGCCTTGTACATCGCTTTTTGGTGATCTAAATCCTTATTATGAACCGCATCGACCGACTTACGGCTATCCTGATTCATCTTCAGTCTAAAAAGATTGTCAAGGCTGCCGAGATTGGAGACCGCTTTGAGATTAGTCTGCGCACCGTTTACCGCGATGTAAAGGCCTTGATGGAGGCCGGGGTGCCCATTGGTTCCGAGGCCGGAACCGGTTATTTTATTGTAGATGGATATCACCTCCCCCCCGTGATGTTCAACCAGGAGGAGGCCAGCGCAATTTTATTGGCGGGGAAGTTAGTCGAGAAAATGACTGATCAATCGGTGAGAAAGGCATTTGAAGATGCCTTGATGAAAATCAAATCCATTTTGAATGCCTCTGAAAAGGATCACCTGGAGATGCTCCAATCGTCGGTCCAGGTATTCAGGACACCCAATCCGGAGGAAAACAAATTTCCCAATAACTTTTTGACAGATATCCAAAAAGCCCTCGTCAACAAGGAGGTGCTTGAAATTGAATACCACTCCACCCAGGACGAATTGACACAGCGCAAAGTTGAACCGATTGGCATTTCCTATTATTCAGCCAACTGGCACCTCATCAGTTGGTGTCGTCTGCGGAATGGATACAGGGACTTCCGGGCCGATCGCATTAAAAGCCTGATCAATACGGCAGAGAAATTCGACGGCCGTAATTTAATCAGCCTCCAGGAATACCTGCGTACGCTGATGCAATCTCACCAGGAATTGGAAAAGTCCGTGGTTATCTTTGACAAATCCATCTTCCGCCACCGTCG
>JBGPGZ010000439.1:0-4077 GCA_041484175.1 Cyclobacteriaceae bacterium
CCTCACACCTTGTCCAATCTTATTTCCGAACTCCGCCTGCCGGGTCTTGTTATTTTTCAATATATCACCGCCCCAGTTTACCGTAGTCGTATCACGGCCGGTTTTAGTGTAAAATGATTTCGCAACCAGGTTGAGCTTTGGCAACGGTTGATATCGCAAGATCGCTCCAACCTCTTCAAAGTTGGCTCCCAGCGGGTGTGCCAGCGGCTGGCGATAGTTCGAATAGTTGCCATAAAGCATATCATGCGAATATGTATAGGGCCTCACCGCACTTGCCTCGAGCTGGAGATCCAGGTTGGCAATCCCCGCGACGTCAATGAATTTCATACCCAACTGCGCGCCAAATTTATTGGCCCACCAACCGCTTCCGGCTTTGACTTCTTTGAGCAGGAACTCATCGATCACCACCTGGCCATAGAAAGAAACCCCCTTCAACGCATTCCATTTAAAATCCGACCCCACAATCACATTATCGGGACTGCCATTTTGTTGTTCTATCGCACGGTAAAAAATGACGGGGTTGAGATAACTCAAATTAAATGAACCGCCGTTGACGGAATCCTTTGCGCTGAGCACAACAGATTCAAACAGTCCCAGATTGAATTTCTTCCCGATATTAATGCTGGCATGATGAAAGGCCACATACTTGTCAGGATATTGTCGATTGGATTTCGACCCGTTGATGCTTCCATACGCATCTGCTGTCATGCGGTTGATTTGAAACAGGTAGTTGATCTTCCAAATCTTTGCGTTCGCCCGGAGAAAAAGATTGGGAGCAGCGTAATCCGAGAAAATAAGGGATCGATATCCGTTGCCTATAAAGGTGCGATCCTGCCCAAACTGCAAGGCAATGTGATTGGTGATATTAAAATCAATATATGCCCTCGCCTGAAAGAAATCGACACCATTGTCCTTGAATTTTTTCCAGAAGGCTTCATGCGGAACGACCGGGTTGAGAAGCATCTGATCCTGAACGTAGGAAGGCAGGATCGCCTGGTTCTCGCTGAGAAAAGTATAGAATCCGATCTTGCTGTCAATCATTCCGCGGATTTCGACGCCGCGTGTATTGGTAAATAGCGACTCGCCCAAACGCGAATCTTTGCCGGTGCCAAGGTATAAGACGGGGTTGACGTGCAAATCAAGATCAGGAATGTCGGCGTAAAGAAAGTCTGACTTTTTCTTATACAACTGTCCAAAAACCGGTCTTTTACTGGTATTGGTTTCCGTACGGCTCCATTCCCAACTGTCATTTTTGAAGTACTCATAATTAAAGTGATCTGCACGCGATGTAAAAACCTGGTCTCTTGCATGGAGGGAATCCATAAAAGCAATGATGGCCTTTCGTTTGTAAGGCTTTACAGAAGTAAAGATTTCAGGGACTACCCTTCCTGCCTTTACTTCATACCGGTCAAGCCAATGATAATAATCTTCGTTAAGGGAAGCGTTCGTACTCTGAGCGATGGCAAACCCGGGGAGCAAGGCAAAAAGGGAAAGCAATCGTAGGTTCATGCTAAAAAGTAGGTCCATTCAATAATGAGCCCCAAAATTGGCCATTTTATTTGATTCCCTTGGGCAGACAACGGATTAATCGGCGTCCAGGGGACCTTGTCAAGAAATTTGGTTTACCCATTGAAAATTGTACCCAGTTCCGTATTTTTGCAATCCTCTTAGTAAAATCTTATGAAAAAAGGCATTCACCCTGAGTATAAGGAAGTCGTTTTTTGGGATACTTCCAGCGATTTTAAGTTTTTGAGCCGTTCTACGTCGGTTCCCAAGGAAACCGTAAAGTGGACGGATGGAAAGGAATACCCCGTTATCAAGGTCGAGGTGAGTTCTGCTTCCCACCCCTTCTTTACCGGCAAGAAGATGTTTGTCGACACTGCAGGGCGCGTTGAGAAGTTCAAGAACAAATACAAGAAATAGATTATTCTGTCTTTTAGCGGTTTTAGCCTAAAAAGGTCTCTACGGGGACCTTTTTTAATTCGTATCGCCATTCAGGGCTTTGACCGAGGAATGTCTTTTCCATCGGTTATTTTAGCGCCATGAATATCATTCTCTTCGACGACCCTGCCATCCGGATTAACCTTTTGCCGCTTACGTTTACGCGGCCGGTGGCATCGATCCGGACAGGGATTCTCACCGTGGCCGAGAAATGGGAAAAGCATCTTAAAACTTCAATTTCGTTTTCAACAGCAGACCATCTTCAAAAGAAATTTCCCTTAACCGTCACCAATGATAATCTTTGGATCAATGGGGCAGTATGTCCCGATGGACCCCTTGTAAAGCGGATCAGCGAGCTCCAAAACGGAGAGGGCCTTATTCGGGATAATAAGGTCATCGCTCTTCGCAACACGGAAGACGAAGTGCCGGAAGTAATTTCAGGAAAGATGGAGGAGTATGCGGGCGCATTGACGCTCATTGATCAGGTGTGGAAGATCTTTGAATACAACGGAGCGCAGTTAAGGTCGGATTTCAAGCTAATCACTTCCAACCGGTTATCGGCCGGCATCCATGATGCGCACACCCGGGTGTATGCAGAAGAAAATATTTTTGTTGAAGAGGGCGTTTTTACGCGCGCAGCTGTTTTGAATGCCGAAAACGGTCCTATTTATCTTGGCAAAAACAGCAGCGTGCTGGAGGGCGCGTTGATTAAAGGGCCCTTTGCCCTTGGAGAAGGATCGCAAGTAAACATGGGAGCCAAAATGAGGGGCGATATTTCGATCGGGCCCTATTCCAAAGTAGGAGGCGAAGTTAGCACGTCCGTCATCTTTGGATATAGTAATAAATCGCACGATGGGTTTCTTGGATGCTCTGTCGTTGGCGAGTGGTGCAACCTGGGCGCGGATACCAACACTTCTAACCTGAAGAACAACTACGAAAATATCAAGCTCTGGAATTATGCGAAGAACGGATTTGTCGATACCGGTTTGATGTTTTGTGGTCTTGTGATGGGCGACCACAGCAAATGCGGCATCAACACCATGTTCAACACAGGCACTGTTGCGGGGGTCAGCGCCAATATTTTTGGCGCCGGATTCCCGAGAAATTTTATCCCCTCTTTTGCCTGGGGCGGACCGGCAGGGTTTACCACGTTTCAGCTGAACAAGGCCCTTGATACGGCCTCCAGGGCTATGGAGCGACGGTCCCTGACACTCTCAGAAGTTGATAAAGAAATTCTAGAAGTGGTCTTCCGCAAGGAATCAGAGTATCGTGTTTGGGAAAAGTAATAAGTGATGTTGACAAGTCCTGAAAATCTTGACCACATAGGTTACCAGACCTAAGAAGGCTTCAAGAAGAAATGAGCGCAATTGTACGGAATTCCTGATAAAGTGTAAATATTGACCGATTCTTGGTGTCCATTGTGGTTCTTTGTGATCCTTGTGTCCTACCCGTACTTGATCACCAGGACTCACTTAAAATGACGGAAGAAGATATTATAAAGATAGTTTTGGCTGAGGGTCTCAACGTTCATAAAACTGTCGGACCTGGTATGTTGGAAAGCGTTTATAAAACCTGCCTTGCTTACAGATTGCAGAAACGGGGATTGTTTGTAGAAACGGAAAAAGCAGTACCTGTCTTTTTTGAAGAAGTCAAGATGGATTGCGGTTATAGGGCTGACATCGTTGTTGAGAAATTGGTTGTCGTTGAAACAAAGTCTATTGATGGTATTGGTCCATTGCAAACAGCACAAGTGTTGACTTATCTTCGTTTTTTAAAGTTGAGGTATGGGTTGATTCTTAATTTTAATGTTCTGTTGTTGAAGGAAGGTATCAAAAGAGTACTGAACGGTTTTGGGAGATAAGGTATACTTAGTAATTGCGTGAACTTAGGCCACAAAGAACACAATGATTGCACAATGGACACAAAGAGAATCACAAACTGAATAAATTTGGGTTGTGCATTTAGTGACTTTTAAAAATCATAAACTCTGGCCACCATGACAACCAAGATTGTGAAAGAAATATTAGAGCAACCAATCAATTTTCCATACTAGTTTTGTGCACATTACACGCAACGTTACTGCCACAAAGGCACCAGGACACCAAGGAATTAGAAATATCACCGTATGAAATTCTC
>JBGPGZ010000440.1:0-4067 GCA_041484175.1 Cyclobacteriaceae bacterium
CCCCAGCCCAATCCCCATTACCGAATCACCGAATTATCGAATTAAATTTTCATCGAAGCCAACTCCAGGTCTTTCACAAAAGGTTGCGTATAAAAACGCTTGCCGGTTGCTTTGTGAAGTGCATTGGCAAGGGCTCCCATCACCGGTGGAAATGGCGGTTCACCCAGACCGGTTGGATCAATTTCATTTTTCACAAAGTACACGTCAATTGCTTTTGGGGCCTCACGATGACGTATCAGGCGATACTTGTCAAAGTTGCTTTGATCCGGGGCCCCCTCGGTGAAAGTCAAGCCACTGTACATGGAGTGGCCTATGCCGTCAACACTTCCACCCTCGACAAGATTGGTGGCGGCTATTGGATTCACAACGATACCACAATCAACAGCACAGTGTACTTTTTGAACCCTCGGCTTACCATTCTCCATCACCAGGTCAATCACGTGAGCCACATAGCTGTCGTGGCAAAAATAGGCGGATACGCCACGATAAACACCTGGCTTTTCCTCACCCCAGTTTGACTTGGTCTTCACCAATTGCAACACTCCCGCATAGCGGTCGGGTTCATAATCATTTTTCTCACCCACAGGATTTTTCCTGGCTCGCTCTAACAGTTCAAGGCGGAACTGAATGGGATCTTTCCCTGCTGCTTCCGCCACTTCATCCAGGAAAGACTGCTCTGCTCCCGCGATGAAGTTTGACCTGGGTGCCCTAAATGCACCGATGCTGATGTTAGACTCGTGCGACCATTCCTCTGCGAGGTAATTATCTACCGAGCCCGCAGGGAAACGGTTGGCGAAAAGTGGGCTTTCAGGGATACCTCCCGCACGCACATGGAACGCGATCAGGTTGTTGTTGGCATCCAAAGCCGCGCGATACAGCGCGTGATAAGACGGACGGTAACTACCATTGGTCATATCATCTTCACGCGTATAAATAAGCTTGACCGGTGCCTTCATCTTTTGGGAAATGACAGCGGCTTCCACCAGGAAATGTCCATATAATCGTCTGCCGAATCCTCCACCCATGCGTGTCATCTGGATGTCGACCTTGTCAAGCGGAAATCCAAGACGGGCTGCCACGCTTTTCTCCATAAACTCAGGCGTCTGAACCGGCCCTGCCAACACTGCCTTGTCATCCGTAACATTGGCAAAAAAGTTCATCGGCTCCATGGTGTTATGCGCCAGAAAAGGAGCAGAATAGGATCGCTCAATAACTTTAGCTGCCTTTCTAAACGCAGCCTCAGGGTTACCGTCTTTGCGAACAACCTTTCCGGATTTTGCCGAGAGTTCGGCCATGAGTTGAGCATGTTTGGTCGTATTCTCGAGACCGGAGGGAACTTTGACCGACATTTTATTCCCGGTCATGAAATGCGTATATGTTTCGTTGTGATCCTTAAAGGCTTCCCACTCTAACTTCAGGGTCTTCCGGGCATTCATCACCTCCCAGGTTGTGTTACCGACTACCACAACCAAATCTGGAAAGGCTGAGACATCAAACATATGTTTTGAGTAACCGTCCTCGTAGGTCTTTATGGTGAATACGTTTTTAATTCCAGGCATAGCCTTTGCCTCCGAGTCATCAACACTTTTCAGTTTCAAGCCAAATGCCGGAGGATGTGCAATCATGGCAATCAGCATTCCATCTTGCCGGTAATCCAAACCGTACAGAGGCTGACCTGTGACAATTTTGAGGCCGTCTACATTTTTTCGAGGGGTGCCAATAATTTTGAAGTCCTTCACATTCTTCAGTTGCACTTCTTTTGGTACCGGAATTTTGGCTGCAGCAGAGGCCATTTCTCCATAGCCTGCTGACTTGCCACTGGCTTTGTGGTATAAGATGCCAGCCTCCGTTGTAATTTCATTCACCGGCACCTGCCATTCTTTTGCAGCAGCCTCGCGAAGCATCTGGCGGGCGGTAGCGCCTGCCGTCCTAAGTCCCTTCCAACTCTGCCTGATCGACTGACTTCCCCCGGCCAATTGCCTTGTAAAAATAGCGGTGTTGAGCGGGGCTTGTTCAACGATGACTTTTCCCCAGTCCGCATCTAATTCCTCCGCTACAATCATGGGCATGGAGGTCTTTACATTCTGTCCGATTTCAGGATTTGGAGACATAATGGTGACGACTCCATTTTCCCCAATTTTGAGATACCCATTTAGTTCAAACCACTCCTTCGGCATGCTCAGAAGTTCTTCTCGTTTGGGGCTGCAGGAAATCAGCCATCCTAACATCAAGCCTCCTCCCGCGAGGGTGGACGCCTTCAAAAATGATCTTCTTCCTATGGTTGTTTTTACGGTTTCCATGTTGCAAGCTTTTGAGGTTATTTAATAGAACTAGCGGCTGTCTTGATGGCTGCCTTAATGCGGACATACGTGCCGCACCGGCAAATATTTCCATTCATGGCAGAATCGATTTCCTCATCGGTTGGATGGGGGTTGCTGTTCAGCAGTGAAACCGCACTCATGATTTGACCAGCCTGACAATAGCCGCACTGCGGTACATCATTTTCGAGCCAGGCTTTCTGTACAGGATGATCTCCTTTTTCAGACAGTCCCTCGATGGTGGTTATTTCCTTATTCTCAGCCGCCGAAACCGGTAACTGACAGGAGCGCACCGCCGTGCCTTCGAAAAGAATGGTACACGCTCCGCAAGCAGCCATCCCACATCCAAACTTTGTACCCACCAGGTTCAGATGATCGCGTAATACCCATAACATAGGCGTTTTGGGATCAACGTCAACCACCTTCTTTTTTCCGTTTACATTCAGGTTGATAGATGCCATGATTTTCAGATTTATTATTTCACAATCAAGTACTATTTATCTCTAAAGTAGTAACTCAAGTCAAACATTTACTTACGAAAATCAAACACTAATTCGATAATTCGGTGATTCGGTAATTCGAATTCGATAATTTGAGATAATTCGGCAATGGGGGTGAACTGAGGGTCAGTTAGGGGTGCTGCGAGCGGACTTGGAAGGATTTCTTAGAAGTTGAAATGATTTTGGCGAGTACTTTCCGGATGATAATTATCTTTTTCAAAAGATCATTGGAGCCTGGATATCCGGGCGAAGATTGGCAGAGGAGTAGCCAATATTCCGTTTCGTCGGCTTCCTTTGCGGAAATCTTCATTTTGTGAATAAAATCGTTTTTCGATTCGGCATTTTGAGCCTCCCGAATATTGGCCCCAATA
The DNA here is from genome assembly GCA_041484175.1 of Cyclobacteriaceae bacterium. Classification (GTDB taxonomy): domain Bacteria; phylum Bacteroidota; class Bacteroidia; order Cytophagales; family Cyclobacteriaceae; genus ELB16-189. The sequence continues at coordinate 3,190 of JBGPGZ010000440.1, forward strand.
GAAGTTCCTGACCGGATTACCTGCTTGGCGATGCTATACTTCCGCAAACCCTCTAGCTGCTCTGAAAATTCAATAATATCTAAAGCAAATTCAAAGGTAAGAGTGACGATGAGATTCTTTTGAAGAGAGGGATCGTAAGTCATAACAATTTGTAAATTCGATGATTCGGAAATTCGATAATTCGGAAATTCTATAGTTCGATAATTCGGATGGCGCGGTGATTCTCCGGCTCGACTCCAATTAACGCATTACGTTCAAAAATTCAATAGCAAGCCTTGTCTTGTTTTCCAGATCATCTCACACCCCCATTAAAATCCCGTAAACCCAAATTTCCGAATCACCGAATTGTCAAATAGCCGAATTATCACATCAATCAGCACATTTCCGAATCACCGAATTACCGAAATTATCGAATTACCGAATTATCGAATTACATAGTCTTTACTAAAGGAGTAAATCAAACTGACATTCCAATCAAAGTCTTTTGCTGTAATTTCAGAATGAATGGCTTTGTTCACGATGTTTGAAATTGAAATCGGAAATTTTTTCATAGCCAGTGTTAGCGCATACGTAGCATAAAACCCATCTTGGTCATCCACTTTCAAATAGAAGACCTGCGGGTTAAACCGCAAGAATACATTTTCAGACAGTTTGATGTTGGAAAAATTACTTCTGAGTGCAATAAAATGAGTATTTCGGGTTGCGTCGTTTTCAAATCCATGTCCGAACAAATAATACAGGCCAACACTGATATTTTTCGAGACCAAATAGTTAGGCGCAAGCTCCCCTGCTAAAAAGCGCTGCGATACAATAACATTTTCTGGTACTCCATTGGTGGAAACGGACTTCGTTTTGAAAACGATGGAGGGACGGTGCCC
>JBGPGZ010000441.1:0-4066 GCA_041484175.1 Cyclobacteriaceae bacterium
CGTGCTGGCGTGGGCTTGTTATATTTTTCTAAGGCCGGTAAATCCATTGTTATCCCTACTGGGTGCGTGGTTAAGGCTCGTTTATGCGGGGCTTGCGATCGTAGCGCTGTTCAATTTTCTATACGCTTTTCATCTGGCGAATTTGCCGGGTATCGAAGAAGCTTATAAACAACAACAAGTATTGCAACTCGTGAATGCCCGTCGATTCGGCATGCATCTCGCGTATGTTGTTTTTGGTGCTTACCTGATCCTGGGTGGTATACTGATTTGCAACTCTTCTTATATACCGAAAATACTGGGAGTCCTGATCATGCTCGCGGGTCTGGCATGGATTCTAACGAGTTTTCAACCTTACTTTTTCCGCGATTATGATCTCTCCTGGATGATGTTGTTCGGTACCGGCGAGTTATTTTTTGGTATCTGGTTGCTGGTTAAGGGCAGAAAAATAAAAGAATCCGAAATAATGGAACTTAAGAATAGGAATGATACCTACTCATTAATCCATTAACATGGCAGAACTACTGGTTGAACAGAATAGAAGGCTCAAGGAAGAGGCGGACAAGATGCTGCATCAAAACAGGCTGCTTGAAATTTTAGGCGCCTTTGGCAAGCCCTATGTTTCCGGAAGTTATGCCCTTGATCTCATGACATGGAGAGATCTTGATATTTACCTGGAGGCTGATTTGATTAGCGGGCAGCGATTCTTTCAACTCGGTGGTGAGTTGAGCACGGCGCTATCTCCCTTGCGCATGCACTTCAGAAATGAGCGGACTGCAAAAACCGATGGACTGCCGGATGGCCTATACTGGGGAATTTACCTCGGAGATGAGCGGCAGGGAGCATGGAAGATTGATGTATGGGCTGTATGCGCTAAGGAGCTTGATCGTCTAATAAAATATTGCGAGGCGATTCGAGAGCAACTCGATGATACTTCGTCCGGTGCCATTCTTTCCATTAAGTCACAGTGTTGGCAGGATCCGGAATACAGGAGGGTTTATAGCAGTGCTCATATTTATGAGGCAGTTTTAAAGGGTCGTGTGCGGAACCTGCAAGGATTCTGGGACTATCTTGACTTGCAAACATCATAAACATTAACTGTCGTATACACCATAGCAGGTTTGGGTTATCTAATCAATAGTCTTGGGTGGTTTCTTTTTCCTCTTTTAGCTGCATATCTTTTCCCCTATGTTTTATTTCCTGCCGGTATCGGAGAAATTTCGATGAGTTTATGGCCTATATTTAAAGGAGTAAAGGTGATTGAAATGAAATCTTAGAATGATTTGTCCGATTTGGAGACCGTTAGGGATCATGGGCACCATCACCTTTTTGGTGACCTGTGGAACAGAACTCATTGTTCCTAAGTTGGTAAAATACCAACTTTTTTGCTACTTTTACGTTGTGAATGTTATTAGCCGAAGAACTATTGCTGAGTTCTATGCAGTTCACGCCGATTCCAAGGATCCCTTGGAAACCTGGTACAGGGTGTGCCGAAAAGCAGATTGGCGTAATTTCAACGATGTGCAGAAGGTCTATCCTGCTGCTGATTGGGTTGGCGATGACCGGGTGGTTTTTAATATTAAGGGAAACAAATACAGGCTTGTAGCACGATTCAGTTTCCGGTACAAGGCGATTCAGGTGAAATGGATCGGAACCCATGCCCGCTATAATGGAATAAATGTTCTTGAAATTTAATTGGAAATAGTATGAAGTACTGGATGGTTTTAGAGACAAGGAAGGAATATGAATTGGCCATGGGAAGGATTGGTGAATTGATGGACGCTAACCCTCCCAAGGGATCCGATGCAGGCAAGGAATTAAAACTTCTGCTTTACCTGGTAGAGAAATATGAGGACGAGCACTACCCGATTGGTCTCCCGGATCCCATCGAGGCGATCAAGTCGCGCATGGAAGACCTGGGACTTGAGCCGAAGGACCTTATTCCAGCCATTGGGGATAAGGGAACTGTATCCAAGGTGTTGAACAGAAAGATTCCGCTGTCGCTTCGCATGATCCGTAACTTGACTCAACTTCTTCAACTGCCGGCAGATGTCTTGATCCAGGAAGGGAAGTTGGTGGCTGCATAACCATTTCCATGAGCACCTTTGGGGTCATTCGGTTTCTTGCTATCTATAAGGTATGAGTTCAGTACAAGACCACGATTCATCGGGGATACTGGCCAGCCTGTCGCCCGAGGAAATGAGGCAATACCTGGCCTCGTTAATAGAAACAAATGAGGATGCGCGACGTCATTTGATGGCCACATTTCCCGCCAAGTCCGGTTTAACGGTGGCCGATCTAAAGGCAATTGTGGCTTCCTCTCTCAAGCCGCTGGCATACCAACGGGGCTTTGTTCATCCTTCGGTAGCGATGGCCGCCCTGGGACCCGTAAGCCAGCTGGTCGATACCGCCTCTCGCAGTCTATTGAACGAGGATTTGAAGGGCGCGATCACGATATGCCAGGCGGTTATCGAGCGGCTCGTGCCGGCATTTCAAACCATCGACGATTCGAACGGAATACTTTCGGGGCTTGTAGATTCAGCTTTTGATATTCTCGAAACTGTTCCATTACACAATCCCCCAGAGGCGATCCGATCCGGGCTTTTTGCCTACTGCGTTAGTAATGCGACCAGAAAGGTCTATGACGGATGGGATGCGGAATGGAGGTTTGCAAATCTGGCCGCTGACCTGGCGGCTCCCGACGAAGAACGGACGCTGGTCAAGTTGACCATTGCAATGAGAAAGCGCGACACCGGTTCGGAATGGATCGAACAGCATACCGCCGAACATGCTGCGCAGGTCCTGCTACGGTTCTTCATGCGAACCAGTTCCACCGAGTTTATACGACAGTTCATTGAAGAAAACTTGCGATTTCCTTCGATTCGAATGACTGCGATAGCATCGGCAATGCGAAACAAGGAATTCGACAAAGCTATTTCATTGACGGAAGAAGGAATTCGTTTGTCTGGGGAACAGCGACTTCCCGGTCTGGTCTCACAGTTCAACGAGCAGCTTCTTACCATTTACCGTGAACAAGGGAACAAAGCGGACGCCGTGCGTATGGCAGAAATACTTTTCAAAGAATCGCGTCACACGCTAAAGTATTTCGAAGTGTTGAAAGAAATGATGGAGCTGGAGGAATGGGTCGAAAGAAGGCCTGAATTCCTGGAGAAGATCAGGAAAGAGGGTGACATGCGGTCGCTTGCCGTTATTTACGCCGCTGACCGGGACTTTCCCAGTCTAATGACCGCGCTGGAGCAGTACGGCCGGCTGGAGTTGTTGGAGGGATATGAAAGTGTTCTCCTTTCCGAATACCGGACACGGCTGCAGCAACTCTACTTCAGAATCATTATCCTTGATCTTGACCTGCGACCGAAGCGAAGTACCTATCGATTTAATGCGAAGGTCCTTGCAGGGATGCTGAAAAAATACGACAATGACACTGTTAGACGTTTTGCTGGAGAACTTCGCGAAAAATTTAATGGCCGGCCAGCGTTTTTGGAGGAATTGCGCCGAGTAGGGATGTAGATTTCGGCACTTCCGGTGTTTAAATTAAAGATATCAAATTGTCTACTTGAGAATTCTTTGCAATTGCCTTGCTGTTTTAAAGCCGCATTGAGACGCAATATATTCAATAGTATATTCAGGATTATTAAGCAATGTCTTAGCATTTTCTCTTCTCAATTTGGTGAGGTATTCAACAATAGTGGATCCAGTTGTTTCCTTAAAAACCCTGCTCAGATTTCTTGGGCTCATGGCAACCATGGAGGCTAGGTCTTCAATTGAATTCTCTCTTGCAATATTATCAATGAGGTAGTCCTGCACCTCGTGAATTTTCGGGTTAATGTGATTCCTGAAATCCAAATAAACACTTTGTTGGGTTTGATTGTGACTTCGTCTGTGGTAAACAACAAGACCTCGTGCAACTTTGTGAACAAAACGCGGCCCTTTTAAATCCTCCAAAATACCCAATGCCAGATCAATGCCTGCGCTGATTCCAGCACTTGTGTAAATGTTATCACTCTTTTTATACAGGATATCGGATATTACCAATGCCTTAGGGAATCGA
>JBGPGZ010000442.1:0-4044 GCA_041484175.1 Cyclobacteriaceae bacterium
CATACCGCAGACACCGATTTCATCAGGTTCCGCTCCTTGCGGTGGTTCAATCCGATAACGGGTATGGCCAGCCGTTTTCCACGAAAGCCAACCTGATCTGGCCAAAGTTTGTGGTTTTCGCTTTGTTCCCCAAAATCTTGTCAAAATCCTTTATATTTATTCTTGATTTTCACTCAACCTTAACCCAACCCATTATGGAAGAAATGCACATCAACATCATTGCTGTATTGGTGGCCGTCGCGGCCAACTTTGTCCTTGGATTTGTCTGGTACACGCCTCTATTTGGGAAAGCGTGGGCAAAAGAAATGGGAGTTGATACCAGCGTAAAACCTCCAAGCGGGGCGATGGCCAAGGGGATGATCTTCATGGTCGTAGGCAATTTTTTCCTTGCCTATGTTTTTGCACATAACATCGCGGCCTGGAGTTATGTCCCCGGAACAAAGGAAATGTCAGCTTTCTCGAATGTAATGAGTGCAACCGTATTTACCTGGCTGGGTTTTTACTTTCCTGTCGATTTGGGGACCGTTGCCTGGGAAAAGAAATCCTGGAAATTGTTTGGTATCAACACAGGCTATCATTTCGCGATGCTGCTGGTGGCGGCGATTATTCTAACCTACATGTAAGGGCTCTAATTAATTACGAATTCGTAATTGATCTAGTTGTCTTTGACTGTCGCGTCAAGTGGCATATTCAGCTTCTTATACATTTCCCGCCGCGCGCGCTTGTCATTCTTGAGGATTTCGAGTGCGAATTCGGCTACCGGTTTGGCGTACTCCCGTGGGACTACCACAACGCCGTCGCCATCCGCTACCACGACATCGCCCGGGTGAATGAGTACGCCGCCAATCGTTACGGGTTTATTTACTGATTCGATCTCATTTCTGCCTGGGCGGATGCCCCTTCCGCGATGCATCGGGTCAAGGTAAACGGGGATCTGCTGTTTGATGATCTCATCCGTGTCACGGATCCCACCGTTGGAGACAATTCCGCGGGCGCCCTTCAAAAGGTAGGTCAGCGAATTGTTGGACCCGATCGAACCGGTATCTCCGTCTCCGGCAAAATCAATGACGACAGCCGAACCCTGTTTCAGAAATTCAACAAAGGGCTCTGTGGAAACAGTACTGTACCAGTTACCTTCCCACTTCTGAAACTCCTCTTTGGACATCGGGTTCTTCAGGATCTTGTTGGTTGGTACATACCGGGCAGTTACCGCGATGCCCCGGAAGACATGCTTCATGTTGTCAATATCTTTCCAGAGCGCCTGAATATGCTGGTCTATCAGGCCGGCGTCCCTAAGGCCAACCATATCCATTCCATCGGAGACATCGGCAACCCTCAGACTTTCATACAATTTTAGGATTTCCTCATCCGTCAGTTTTTCCTGTGCAATACCTGCGGAGAAGTCAAAAAAAGCAACGAGCAAGACAATGGGTACAATTATTTTTTTCATTTTTTTAATAGAATTATTGTGTTCAACCAGGTTAATGAAATGCTCCTCTCCGCAAACACTTTATACCACGCACTTAAATTTACGATTTTTCCTTGATCAAGGAGAAGCAAGAAGTAAGGAGTAAGGAGAAAAGAGTAAGGAGGCCCGGAATTAATCCCGGAAATCCCGCCTGCCCGACCCATGTCGGTGGATAATCCTTAAATCCTGATAACAAATTATTATTGCAAACCTGTTATCTTACTCATCTCAATCAATACAATCATCAGTTAACCCATTAATCTGAAGGGATTATGAAAAAAAATATCACCAGAACTAGCCGCAGGGCATTCTTGAAATCGACCGGGGCTGCCGTGGTGGGAAGCACAATGGTCTTTAACAGGGGTTTTCCCGGACATGCATTTGCTCCTTACAGTGCGTCAAATACATTAAAGGTAGGTTTGATAGGTTGCGGGGGAAGAGGTACGGGCGCTGCGGCCCAGGCCTTGGCGGCCGATCCGGATGTCATCCTCACGGCTATGGGGGATGTTTTTCCGGATCGTCTTGAAGAATCGTATAAGGCGCTCCTTGAAACAGACCCTAAGAAAGTGCAGGTCGATAAGGCTCATAAGTTTATAGGGTTTGATGCCTATAGAAAGGTTATTGATTCGGGTGTGGATGTCGTTCTCCTAACCACGCCTCCCTCCTTCAGACCTGATCATTTAATCGCAGCCATTGACGCTGGAAAACATGTCTTTTGTGAAAAACCGGTTGCCGTTGACGCACCGGGCGTCCGTAAGGTGATGGCCGCTGCAAAAAAAGCAAGGGACAAGAAATTATCACTGGTATCGGGTTTTACATTCCGGTATGATTTGCCCAAAAGGGCACTTTTTGAAAAGGTGTTAAATGGCGAAATCGGTGAGATCAAAACGGTGTCCTCTACGCGAAATGGCGGAGATCTGTGGTACAAACCCCGGCAGCCGGAATGGACGGACATGGAATATCAGATGCGTAACTGGTATTATCAAAACTGGTTGTCGGGAGATTATCTCGTAGAGATGATTGTGCATAGTTTGGATATGATGTCATGGGCCATGGGTGACAAAATGCCTGTTCAGGCTACGGGCAGCGGAGGGCGGCAGGTGCGCGTCGATAAAATTTACGGTAACATTTACGACCATTTTGCAATTGAATATGAGTATGCGAATGGGGTTAGGGGTTTTAGTCTTAGCCGGCAGCAAGCCGGGTGCTCGACCCGAAGCACCGTCGAGATAGCAGGAACGCTTGGTAATGGCTATGTAAACAGCAACGGAGGTCATGAAATTACCGGTAAAAATAAATGGACATACCAGGGCGAAAAAAACGATCCGTACCAGACACAACACAATGAGCTTTTTGCCTCTATCCGGAATGGCACGACGATGAACGATGGACAACGGATGGCCAATAGTACCATGGTAGCTATCATGGGTAGAATGGTAGCCTATAGCGGACAAACCCTCACCTGGGACGAAGCCATTAATTCGAATCAGGTTTTAGGTCCCGCTTTTGATCAGTTCAGCTGGGATCTAAAATATACGAGCCCTGATGTTGCGATTCCCGGCATTACCAAAGTTTTAGGTTGAAAAATATCCGATGAGCGTTTCCGTAAAAATTGTAGCACCCCTCTTGGTAGCATTCGTGTTGGTCTTCAGCCAATTCAGTTATACACAACCCGCTGTTGCATTAAAGTTTGGCAAGGAGGTAAGTAATATCACATCCGGGAGCAAAAAGAAAGATGAGGCAATGCAATGGATTAATGTCAATACGGCCCCCGAAACGTGGTCGTTGCGAAAGGATGAGTTGGTTTGCACGGGCAAACCAATCGGCGTCATGCGAAGTGAAAAACAATATGAAAATTTTATACTTCATGTAGAATGGAAACACATGGAGCCGGGAGGGAACTCGGGTGTATTCGCATGGAGCAATGCTGTTCCGGGTGAGGAAAGCCGTCTTCCCAACGGGGTGGAGATTCAGATGCTCGAGTTGGATTGGGTTAAGCTGAATACAAAAGATGGTGTGGAGCCACCCATCGCCTACGTTCATGGTGAGCTTTTCGGTGTTGGTGGTGTTGAAACGGTTCCGGACACCCCAAGGGGTACGCGAAGTAAATCAATCGAGAACCGTTGCAAGGGCCGGGGAGAATGGAATACCTATGATGTTGTTTGCGTAGACGGGGTGGTGAAGCTTTCTGTGAACGGCAAATTTGTCAATGGCCTGGCCCGCTCCACACAAAAGAAAGGATACCTCTGCCTGGAATCGGAAGGTGCTGAGATTCACTTTCGCAACTTTACGATCATGGAGTTGCCTGGAGGGGTAACATCAGCGGAGCAAATGGCCCCTTTAATCGGTAATCGGTGATCAGTAATCGGTGATGAGATAGCTGAAATTGGACAAGGGGGATCAATATTTTTTGGGACAATCCAAATTTCTTAAATCCAACTCATTATTTGAACGAGGGTAAAACTGATTGGTTCCTTAATCTTTGCCACAGATTGCACGGATTAACACGGATAAGAGCGAACCGTCCCAACCATCCATGCTGAAATTGTAAGTTCGTAAGAGATTTCTATTTTAGC
>JBGPGZ010000443.1:0-4016 GCA_041484175.1 Cyclobacteriaceae bacterium
CGCGTGGTGAGGCGCCATACTGGATATACTGCGCTTCGTGATCGAGTTTATATTCTTTTGCTTTGCGTGTAGCGGTTACCAACTCGATAATATATCGTTCCAGCGAGTCGGATATTTTTACCTTGTTCACTTCTTCCCGAATTGCAAAAATATCTTCTTTGGTGAGGATCGTGTTGACCTGATAATCGAATTGCATGTTGGAAATTCTGCGCATGATTTCCAACTCATCTTCTTTCGTGGGATAATTGACAAACACTTTCATCATAAAGCGATCCACCTGTGCTTCAGGCAGGGGGTAGGTACCTTCCTGGTCCACCGGGTTTTGTGTTGCCAGCACCAAAAAGGGTCTGTCCAGCTTAAATGTCGTTTCACCGATCGTCACTTGTTTCTCCTGCATCGATTCCAATAAAGCCGATTGGACCTTGGCCGGAGAACGGTTTATCTCATCAGCCAAAATGATGTTGGCGAAAATGGGACCCTTCTTTACTTCAAACTTCCCTTCCTTCTGGTTGTAGATCATGGTGCCTATCAAATCGGCGGGCAACAGGTCTGGCGTAAATTGAATGCGCTGAAAATCCAGGTGAAGCACCTGAGCCAGTGTACTGATCGTAAGCGTTTTGGCTAACCCGGGCACGCCTTCAAGCAAAACGTGGCCATTGGTAAATAAGCCTACCAACAGCCGGTTGACCATGTATTCCTGGCCTACCACCACTTTGGCCACCTCGCTAAAAACCGTGTTAATCTTCTTCTGGTGCTACTGATGCAGTTCGGTTGTGCTTGCAAATGCCATAAAATGCCATCCTTTAGTTTCAAATTTAAGCGCAATAATAGAGAAATTGGTTCAAAATATGCGATGGGCGGACATTCCTCTAGAAAGTAACAACCTCTCCATCGCGTGGATTCACGAGATAAGAGTTGACCAGGTTTTGCACAACCCGGTTATCCTTGCTTAGTTTGATATAGTTCTTTGCAGATTCCAGATCCCCAATCGGTTCGTTCTTGTCAAAAAAGCCGAAGCCAAGGTAATTTCCGTTCTCGACCAACACCAGCGAATTTTCATCTGCCTTCCTGCCCGGTCCTATGATCGCAACCGAATTGCCTGCGTCAAAAAATGAATCGACCGCCTTCTGCACCCGCTTGTTATATCTGGCCATCGACTCAACGCCGATGCAAGCACCTTTGCAGGTGCCCGATTGATGACTGAAGCAAAGTCCCTTGGCTAATTGCAGTCCGCTGAGTTTGGGACAGAGATCAAATTCCCTCACCTTCTCCCACATAAAATTCCAGGCATCGCCCTTGGAAGTGAAGGTGATCAACGGCTTAGGTCCCCGGCTTGCAACGTTCACGCAAAGGCGCAGATATCCGTTCCGGTCTTCGTAATCATAAACGCCCCACTCATCAACCTTATATTTTTGTGCCAAATTATATTTCGGCCACAGTCTTCTGATCTCCTGCGACTCCAGAATCAGCGCGATGAATTCATTGCCGGTGAGTTCGCAACTGATACTGTGAACTTCGTTGCGGATATTGGAGCGGTTCCATTCACGCGCTTCTCCGGTAAAGTGACCGGCAATCCTTTTCTTGATGTTGATAGCTTTGCCCACGTAAATCACCTGGCCGCGGGCGTCGTGGAAATAATAGACACCGGGTTTGGCCGGAAGTTTGTCAAATTCCTTCTTGTCAAGATTGGGAGGAAGGATGGTCTCCCCTGAATTTCGTTTCAACGCTTTGGCGATGACGCCGGTGTTGTCTCGTTTCAGCAGCACATTAAAAATCTTGGCAGTGGCTTCGGCATCTCCACCCGCGCGATGACGGTTGGGAATCCGTATCCCTAAACTTTCTGCAAGCCTTCCGAGGCTATAAGATTCCAACCCCGGAATGATTTTTCTGCTCAACCGAACGGTGCAAAGCTTCTTGGTGCTCCACGAAATTCCGGCATCTTCAAATTCCTTTTTGAGAAAACTATAATCGAAGTGAGCGTTGTGGGCTACAAACACACGCCCCTCAAGCCAATGATGGATCTCCCTCGCAATATTTTCAAACGCCGGGGCCTCCCTCACCATTTCGGCGTCAATCCCCGTGAGTCCGGTAATAAAGTAGGGAATCTTCCTCCCTGGGTTAACCAATGTATGGAAATTGTCTGTGATCCGTTGGCCATCATGGTGATAAATAGCGATCTCAGTGACGCGGTGATTATCCGCATAGCCTCCCGTGGTCTCTATATCGACGATCGCATACATTGAGAGGACGAAATTAGCGTTTGACAACTCAACTTAAAAGCGGATATTAAAGTAAAATTTGGCCAACCAAATGATCGTAATATAATCTTGTCTTGATTTGGTACGTTTGAAATGATCACCCACTAGTCTATTTCACATGAACGGGGTTATTCGATTTTTGTTGACCGGATTGGCGGTATTGCTGACCGCCTATCTCCTCCCTGGAGTCCATGTTGAAAACTATGGTTACGCGCTCCTCGTGGCCATTCTATTGGCATTCTCCAATGCCTTTGTAAAACCCATTTTGATCATACTCACCATTCCTCTCACTATACTGACATTAGGGCTGTTTCTTTTGGTGATCAATGCGATCGTTATTCTGATCGTCGATTATTTTGTTCCTGGTTTTTCGGTGGATGGCTTCTGGTGGGCGTTGGCTTTTAGCCTGGTTCTTTCAATATTCAACAGCCTGTTTACCGACTTGACAAAAGACGAGAAAAGGGAGTAATGGGATAACCTTCGATTTATCTTCCAGCATACATGGATGGCGTGCCACACATAGCCGCCATTCATCACATACCTCTTTCCTTTCGACCGGTTTTCCATAAATTCAAAACCACTTTGCTTTATTGAAGTGACCTTATGAAAAAAGTATTCTTTCTTTTGTTTGCCTGCAGTACGTCCTATGCCCAACAGCTTGCCCCGCTCACTGTTGAAAAAATCATGCGCGACCCGAAGTGGATCGGCGTGGCACCATCCAGGCCGTATTGGTCGGATGACAATAAGACACTTTACTTCAGTTGGAACCCCGACAAGAACCCCGGAGACTCTTTGTATTTTGTCACACTCACCGATAGAACCCCAAGGAAAGTAAGCCCTGCTATCAGAAGGTCACTGCCTTCACCTTTTGGAACATTCAATGCCGCGCGAACTAAAAAGCTCTTTGAAAAAAACGGGGATTTGTTTCTGCTCGATATTCCCAATGGAAAAACCACTCAGATTACCAATACGCTGGAGCGGGAGTACAACCCTTCCTTTTCAACCGATGAAGGGAGTGTCATTTTTACAGCAGGGATGAACTTATACACCTGGAACACACATTCCGGAGTGTTTACTCAACACACCGATTTTAGAAAGGGCTCTAAAAAACAAGACCCAAAAGCGGGTGAACAGGAAAAATGGCTCAAGGCCGATCAATTGGCTCATTTTGAGGTTCTCAAAGAACGAAGCGCAAACAAGAAGTTGTCAGACAAAATCAAGAAAGCCGACCGGCCGAAGCGGCCCAGGGAAATTTATGTCGATGAGAAATCGGTCGAAAGTGTTCTCCTGAGTCCGGGAATGAATTTTATTGTTTACCGGCTTTCTAAAAGTGCAAGCCCTAAGAACACCATCGTACCAAGCTATGTGACGGAATCGGGTTTTACGGAAGACATTCCCTCCAGGACAAAAGTAGGAGCCAGGCAAAGTCCTTCGGAACTTTTTGTTTATGACCTTGGCAGGGATTCGGTCCTGCAGGTGATGACAGACAACATCCCTGGTATTTTCGAGGCGCCGGCATACAAAAAGGATTACCCGGCCAGAACAATAAGAAACGACACACTGCCGGCGGGAAAACCGGCGAAAGAAATAAAACCAGAACCCCGTCCGGTGACTTTTTACGGGCCCATTTGGTCGGAGGACGGCAAAAATAATGTCATTATCATCAATTCCCTGGACAATAAAGACCGATGGATCATGTCGCTTGACTTGGCAAACCAGAAACTGATCTTGCTCGAACGCCAGCACGATGAAGCCCGC
>JBGPGZ010000444.1:0-4015 GCA_041484175.1 Cyclobacteriaceae bacterium
ACCAGAGATCTGGATCCCGAAACCTGAAACTTGTCAAGGAAACCCGGAACTAGTCCAAAAGACTCCTTTTGAGAAATCTGGAACTTGAAACGTATGGGGTTGGCCGCGTTCTTTGTGACCAAGGAGGTCACAGCGTCCGCCGAGAACCAATGAACACAGCGAATTCAAGTCCTGTGTTTCCCGTTATTATTCCAAATAAAAAAAGTTTATTCAGTCCGCAATGTCTGACTTGGATTGGTTGCAGCCGCTTTGAGGGAAAGAAAGCTGATCGTGATTCAGGCGATCGTCAGCACAGAAAAGCCCGCAATGATTTAATATTGGTTACGGGGATTCGGAAATGTGTTTGGTATTAGGCCTTAGAATTGATACCACACTACTCCGTGATCTTTGGTCGCCGATTACCCACGTTGGTGGCCTGCTCAAAAGCAAATCCCATTTGCAATACACTCAGGTCTGCATTATGCCTGCCTACGATTTGGATGCCAATGGGCAAACCGCTCTTTGAAAAGGCGCAAGGAACAGATAGGGAGGGGTTTCCCACTACCGAAATGTAGTACGATGATTTCATCCAATCGATATAGGTCGTCATTGGTACTCCATCTATTTGTGTTGGATAATGTGTATTGACATCAAAAGGTAAAACCTGGCTAACCGGGAGCATCAGAAATTCATACTTCTCTAAAAATTTTTGCATGCGTCTGAACAGGGTAGACCGTTTCATTTCGAGTCGGGAAAGATAAGGACCCGTCAATTTCCGGCCTTCGGCTATATGCCATTTGGTATATTCATTCATTTTATCACTGCTTCCTTCAAGCAAATCGCCATATTGCGCTTCATACTGCCAGTGACGAAAATTAACAAAGCACTCATTGGCATCCGTCATATCCGGCTCATTTTCTTCTACGACGCAACCCAACGATTCAAATACTTTTCTTTGTGAATCAATGGCATCCTTGACTTCTCTTTGCCAGGGCAGGCCAAGGTCTTTGATAAAGGCCACTCTTACACCTTTGAAATCACGGGCAAGCGGTTTCAGAAATTGTTGAGAACTTTCCATTATGGAAATCGGTGAGCGATTGTCGGGTCCGGCTTGCACTCCCAGCAAAAGAGCACAGTCGGAAACCGTTCGCGCCATGGGTCCCTGAACACCGAGTCCCTGCCATGCAAGTTTGGCGGTAACGATGGGTACTCTTCCAGGCGAAGGCCGTAACCCGACCACATTGCAGAAACTCCCCGGGTTGCGAAGTGACCCGCCCATGTCACTGCCATCTGCAAGCGGTATCATTCCGCAAGCCAATGCAACAGCGCCACCCCCCGTGCTACCACCACAGGTTTTTGAAACATCATAAGGATTAAAAGTAGGACCAAACAGCGGATTGAAAGTCTGCGAGCCCATTCCCAACTCAGGCACATTTGTTTTGCCTATAACGATAGCGCCTGCCTTTTTCTGGCGTTCCACCAGCAGGGCATCTTGTGACGGAACAAAATCTTTCCACAGCGGTGATCCATAGGTGGTTCTAATACCTGCTGTTTCTGTAAGATCTTTCACGGCCATTGGCAAACCATGCAGCGGACCGGCTAAATATCCTTTCGCCAGCGATTCATCGGCTGCAAGGGCCTGTGACATCAATTGATCTTCGGGCACGAGTGTAACAATCGCATTAACCTTGGCATTAACGCGGGCTATTTGTTTGAGGTGCGCCTGCATGACTTCACGGGTGGATATTTTCTTGTTGCGTAATAAAGCCGCCAGATCCAGGGCCTTCATGTAACAGACCTCGGTATCGGCAACCGGAATTTCAGCATTGCTTTCTTTGGAATAAGCGGAAGAACTTTTAGCAGAGACCAGCGAGGGTGAAACGATCGTCGACAAAGCGACAACGGAGCTCATCTCCATCATACGCCTGCGGCTGATGATATTTTTCTTCATAATACGTATTTTTTGAACAGGACCTTAACGCGATGGTTAAAGGTAAGGTTTAAACAATTCTTTTTACCTCGTAAACGGTTGTCTTGATCTGGGCAGGAATGAGTTTGCTATTCTTTATTCAACTTTGGCAAAAGCTTTATTGTCAAGCCACAATATCTGGGCACCTTTCACACAAGAGAAAAAAGCACCAAACGTCCTCGGCTTACCCTCTATATCGGAAAAGGTTACTTGCCAGTTACCCGACATCGAATATTGGCCGTTTGATTTTACGCTTTGGAATTTGATATTGCCCACATTTCCGCTGGCAACCCCCAAATCCCATTTGTATGCATCGCCCGGTCCAAATTCAAAATTTTCATTGGATGCGTGAGTGGCCATGCCTGCATCGGCTCCAGTGTAAGCATTTACATATTGCAGCGCTCCGCTAAAATCGTTTGTCCATTTGCCTTTTAGGTCAGAAGGAGCCACTGCAAATTTGTTGTAACCAGCCAGGTTTTCCATTTTCTCCCAACCGTAGGAGGTTTCATGATATGCGCCAAATTCCTGCTCGAATGACATTTTATCCGGGGTAATAAACTCCAAATATTTTCCATTGCCGTTGGAATAATCCATTTTAAACAATACAACATGAATTGTTTTGCCTGTCGCTTTCTCCACGGCATCTGCCTCTGCAAATTCGATCGATTGCCAACCCGATATGGGCTTGAATTCAAAATTGCTTGCAGTACTGTATTTCGGGGCAACCAGAATGTTCCAGGCATTTCTCAATCCATCCATCAGCACTGAATTGTAGGCGTCAGCATTTTTATTGGGGTAATGGACAAGCACTCTTGTGTTTCCTTTTGTTACCTGTACCCAGTCCTCCTGTTGGGAAGCAACCCAGCCATCATCAAAATTGGTTGTGGTAAAGGCAAATCCGGTTGTTGACAGGGATGTTGAAGGAAGGGGTTGAACCGGCGATTGAGGCTTGCTACTAAACGTACTGCCTTCCACTGCCGGCTTTTTCAAATCCACAGATTCGAGGACTCTTTTAACGTCAGTTTGATAATCTTGTGAATTGGTTAGTATAACAATACTCATTCGCTTACCATACCCGCTCATCGTAACCAGCGTGGCCATCGATTGCACACCGTTGAAATCATATGGGGCAACGCCCGATTTTGTTTCCCACCCGTCGAGGGAGGTTGATAGTCCCGTTTCCGGTTTGGCACCTACTTTATACGGTTTCGCAATCAGATCCTGCCAATCGGTTTCAAAATCCAATTGCGCGTTGCCCATGCTGTTCATGCTTTTGTAAATTCCCACCTGGCAATAGGTACCTTTTTGGTTGTTGGTGATGGCAAAGCCTGTTGCGTCAGCAGTACTACTGATTTTTTTCCAGTCGTTCGGAATAGTGAACGTAGCCAGGTCGAAGTTTTGTTTTTGTTGTGCAGACGATGAGAATGCAAGGAGGAGGAGAAAAATAGATACGGTGTTTTTCATACTGCTGATTTAATCATTTGTGATTTTGATGTTGCTGAATACCACCACGTTAATCCGATTGGCCGCTCAGTTTCAATTCATTTGAGGTCCCCAGAGCATAACGTGTTGCGAATAAGGTAATGAATTGTAAATCGGGCCAAACAATGACATGCTTTATTTACTAAGTCTATCTATCTCTGTTATCTTGGCAAGGTGATGATCATCATGTTCTGCAACAAAAAGAAATAAATCAATCGTCCGCATGGGGGTTTTCAACCTTGGATGGAGGGCAGATTTGAAAACATCTTCCTCTTTCAAATCACTTAATTTAGCTAATGTGATTTTTCTCAACCATTCGAAATTGTCCAATAATTCAATAATGGGCTTGCTGTTGTGATTGCCCTCCGTGGTTTTTTTGTTATCCAGATCAGTTGGCCTTAATTCTTTTTGTTGATGTAAAATGTCATCAAGACGCCCTTGCCACAACGGTTCTAGGTCTGCAAGATGCCCAATGTGTTCTAACATAGACCATTTTCCCTCCGGCTTAACTTTACAAATGGATTGATTAACCTTTCTCATTTTTTCCCTTAGTCTGAAAGGAGTACCCTCAAGCCTTTCAATGAG
>JBGPGZ010000445.1:0-4008 GCA_041484175.1 Cyclobacteriaceae bacterium
TCGAAGATCTTTACGGCAGGCTGGGCCTTGTTTGCAATATTTATCGCTTCCATCGCGAACCAGGCAGAGAACCTGATCCAGTTTGTCAATATTGTAGGATCCCTTTTCTATGGAACGCTTCTGGGAATTTTTGTAACCGCTTTTTACATCAAGTATATCAAATCCACCGCCGTATTCTCCGCGGCCATCGTGGCAGAACTCGTGATCCTGTATTTGTATTACTTTAAAAGAAAAGAAGTGGCCTTTTTGCTGTATAATATTATCGGATGCGCCGTGGTGGTCATCCTGTCGCTGGCAATTCAGGCGGTGGAGAATGCGGCAAGTCAACCAAGGTCCGATATCATGCCACCAGGATACGAAGACACGAAGAAAAATTAAAATTGTCCCTTTTCAGCGGAGGTAATAAACACATTTCACATAGAACACATAGAGCGGAATTCATTGGGCCCTATGTGGTCTATGTGACTGTGTTTCAAATTCAGCGAGGAAAATTATTTCAGAGATTTTATCAACTCTTCATTTTGCTTGATATATCCAAAGTCGCCGTCGGGATTTTTCTTTGCGAGGTCGATTGATTTTTGTGCAGTGGTCATGGCGCCTGCCTTGTCGCCCATCGCCTTTTGGATTTGCGCCTTGAGGTAGATATTCCAGAATTCATTGGCGTTTTGTCCATTGGCAAAATACTGATCTACCCAGGCAAGGGCTTGTTTGAGGTCCTTCTTGTTTTCAAAATAGTAGCGGGCCGACGCAATCAAATTGCGATTAATGGAGCTCATGATTTTACTGTCAAATTCTGCAAGCACGGTGAATTTCACAGAAGTGTTTTCCCACGCCAGCTGGATTTTTGCAGTTGTATTGTCTGTGCTGATATCTCCGATGGCCACGGTAAAAGTTTCTACCTTCTCCCCAAGCTTTTCGGATTTTACATTAAAGCGGGCTTGCTCTTTCTCCTGGGTATAACCTTCGGTGTTTCCTCCCAATCCCAGATCCTTGTAAAGTGCTATAGTCCACTCCGTTGCACCGGGCCAGGTGAAAATCAGATATTCGCCTTTTGGAACGGCGATTCCCTCAACCTTGACGTCCTCGGAGAATGAAATGACCGTGCCATTATTGGCGCCAGTCCTCCAGATCTTTCCAAACGGGATCAAAAAATCGCTGCCTTCTCCAAAGATCTTGCGTCCTTTCATTTTAGGGCGTGAGTAATCGACTTTTATATCGGTCAAACCAACTCTGCTCGACACAGACCCTGCTGAGCTAGCCTGCGGCGTCTGAATTTGTGCGGTAGCAACAAGGCTTGCGGCAGCCAGTAAAATCATCAAAAGTTTTTTCATATAAGTTTGTGTGGTTAAAATTTGAGGGTCAAATGTATAATAGTTTATCTTCACTTAAAACCTATTAACTCTATAGAGATTAATGAAACTTGATGAATCTTTTTATTTGGAGAGGGATGTCGTAAAAATTGCGAAGGCCCTATTGGGAAAAATATTGTTTACCGAAGTCAGAGGGAAATTGACCGGCGGGATGATCGTAGAAACCGAGGCCTATTCACAACAGGAAAGAGGGTGCCATGCGTACAGGGGTATGACAGCGCGTAATAAGGTGATGTTTGGGCCAGGGGGCGTTTCGTATGTTTACCTGTGCTATGGCATCCATCACTTGTTCAATATAGTTACCAATTCAGAAGGCGTTGCGGACGCCGTATTAATCAGGGCGGTTGAACCCTATGCGGGAAAGGAGCATATGCAGCAACGGATGAAAACGAAATCAATGGAACGAATATCTGCCGGTCCTGGCAAACTAACGAAAGCGCTGGGCATTGACCGGAAATTGAATGGGATTTATTTGTCGGGTGACCAAGTTTGGGTGGAGGACCTTGGCATTGAGGTAAGAAAATCAGGCATCAAGGCCGGCAAACGGATTGGTATCGATTATGCCGGGCCAGACGCCTTGCTGCGGTGGCGCTTTACCATCCGGGGTAATGTCTGGGTAAGTAAACCATAACATTCATTTATCTTTGACATCATGAAGTATGTATTTCTTTTCCTGGTTTGGCTTTTGATCTCTGTTGCCGGCCGGACACAAACGTTCAGCGCATTGGCATTGGTGAACGTCAATTCCACGTACGATGAGCAAAATCCGTTGATAAGTCCGGATGGAAAAACCCTTTGGTATACGGTTGCCAACCATCCCCAAAATGGAGCCGGAAAAAAGGACCTGGGGGATATCTGGTTTTCGACATGGCAGGGCAGCCAATGGTCGACGCCCGTTCACGCAGGCCCCCAATTGAATGACCGGGGTTACAATGCAATTGCAGGATTTTCTCCCGATGGAGGCCAGCTGTTTCTTTTTAATCACTATGAAAGAAACGGGGTCGCCGCCAAGACGCAGGGAATTTCAATCTCAAAAACAACGAATGCGGGCTGGTCTGCGCCCGAGAATATATTGATCCCCTATTTCTTGAATAGGTCAATCTTGTTTTCGGGGCAGGTAAGTTCCAATGGCGATGTATTCGTCTATGCTGCAGAGGCCTACGATTCGCGGGGAGCGGAAGATATTTATGTGAGTTTAAGAGACCAGTCGGGAAGATGGAGCGAACCGAAAAACCTTGGCGGTGTTATTAATACCTCCTTTCAGGAATTAAGCCCCTTCCTGAGTGCGGACACGAAGTACTTGTATTTTTCATCTAACGGAAGAAAGGGGTATGGGAGTTTTGATGTTTACTTTTCAGAACGGTTGGACAACACCTGGACCAACTGGTCGACCCCCGTCAATATGGGCTCCCGAATCAATACAGAAGGAAGGGAATTATTTTATCATACTTTTCCTCAACTCAACCTCGCCCTGTTTACCAGCACACAAAACAGCGATGGCTATGGCGACATCCGGTTTTATGTCGATTCCATCAAATCCAATATTCCGGATACGCTGGTGAAGATCGTTGAGATCAAGCGGGAAGAACTGACCGGCAAGGACGCAAAGTTTGCGACCATCAAAGGGACGGTGATCAATTCCAAAACGGGTCAGCCGGTAACAGCGAAATTGAATTTTAAGGCGGATTCGTTGTACAGCGCCTTGTCAGACAAGCAGGGGATTTATGCGATCCGGATATCTTCCACAAAATCATACACCATCGTGGTGGAAGCGCCAGGCTATGTGGGCATTTTGGAAAAACTCGATATCCATACATTTGAAATGCAGCAGGTGGAGTTGAATTTTAAACTGCAGCCGGCCGAAATCGGCGCCACGGTCAACCTGAAAAACGTTCTCTTCCAGGTACAGACAACCAATTTGCTTCCGGAGTCCTATGATGAGTTGAATGTGGTCGCTGATTTGTTAAAATCAAATCCAAGAATAGAAATTGAATTGGCCGGGCACACCGACAACCGGGGAGATGCTAAACAGAATTTGAAATTGTCCCAAAGCCGGGTTGATAAAGTGAAAACCTATTTGGTTTCGAAGGGTATTGCCGGCCGGCGGATCCATGGGAAGGGCTATGGTGGACAGAAGCCTATCACCAACAGTAATTCAGAAGAAAGCAGAAAGTTGAACCGGCGGGTGGAGTTTACGATTGTCAAGAATTAGGCAGCGAAGGCAAACGTGAGGTCGCTTGCGGCCTCACGCTTTCTATTTCAATTAACTCACACGCAATCGGTACGCCCCTTCCGCGCCTCCTGACGTTTCGGGAAGCAATCTTTATTTTGCTTTCACAGAATCTGCCTTGGCAGGCGGATTACTGGCGAGGTAGGCCGGCAGAAAATTATAGAAATTTGCCTGCATCGCTACTTTGTCGCCCACCATCCAAAAGGTAATATGGATCGGTATTTCGATAGACTGTCCATTCTTGTGCTTTCCCTGCCAGACAAACCAATTGTGCACCCATTTATCTCCGTTGTCGGCGATGACCATTTCATAATTGGAAGTGCCCATTTTGTATTCTGAAAAGTTGGCGAGGGTCGTTTGAAGTCCCTTTGTGAAATCGTCCGGTGAAAGGGCCTTTTTCACATCCCA
>JBGPGZ010000446.1:0-3993 GCA_041484175.1 Cyclobacteriaceae bacterium
AATCGAAATCGCTGGTAGTCAATCGAAAGCTCACGGATATCGATGTAATTTCAATCACGAGTACGGATCAGGAGGCCTTTATCAACTATTTGCAGGTAAAGGAAGGCGCGATCATATTCTCAAAGAACCTGGAGGTAAAAAAGAAGTTAGACGAAACGGATGAGGAAATCATCAGTCTCGCTGCGCAGGAGCTGCGCACAGAATTCAGAAGCACCAACTCCACGCTCTTTAGCAACATTCCCCTTACCGTTAAATCGGAGTCGATCGAAAACATTGTTCCTCAAATCGGAGATAAGAAAAAGCTCGTCGCCCTTTCCTTGAAAAATGCATTGTACGCCAGGGCAAAAAAGGAAGAAGAGAAGACCGAACGAAAGGAAAAGAAAAACAAAGTACTCGGGGTTTTACAAAAAGACCTTCGCTTGCTCGGCTGGCCGGAAATCATCGAGTGCTTTGACAACTCCAATTTTCAAGGCTCCTCCCCGGTAGCCTCCATGGTGCGCTTTGTCGATGGAAGACCCGACAAGGCCGGATACCGACACTTCAACATCAAGACGGTAGTCGGTGCCAACGATTTTGCGTCGATGAAAGAAATTGTAAACAGGAGATACAAACGGATCATCGAAGAAGAAGGTGTTTTTCCAAATCTCATTATCGTGGATGGCGGGAAAGGTCAATTAAGCAGTGCCTGTGAGGCCTTACAAGAATTAGGACTATACGGAAAAATCCCCATCGTGGGCATCGCAAAGAAGCTCGAGGAAATCTATTATCCCGAAGACCCTTTGCCATTGCACATCAACAAGAAATCTCCGGGTCTTATGCTCATGCAAAAAATACGCGATGAAGCCCATCGTTTTGCGATCACCTTTCATCGTCAGAAAAGGAGCAGCTCGACATTCAAAACCGAATTGGAGTTGATTGAAGGGATTGGAAAGAAAACGGCGGACAAACTTCTGTCTTATTTCAAGTCGTGGAAGAAAGTAAGCGAAGCCAGTGAGGAAGCACTAGCACGAGTCGCGGGGAAAAAGGCAGCTGCAAGCATTACAGCTTACACAAGACCGTCACCTTCAGAATCATTGCCGCAAGACAGGAAGGGCAAAACTTAGTGACAGTGTCGCGGCCTTGCCTGACGGTTTTCCCCGATTCAAAATAGGAGGGGCGACTCAAATCAGTTCGAACCTGGTATAGGGCACCAAAACAGCAGGTATCCTTATTCCATCCTTCGATTGATTATTCTCCAAAATTCCGGCGACAATCCGCGGAAGTGCGAGGGCGCTCCCATTCAGCGTGTGAAGGAGTTGCATTTTCCCTTCTTTGGTTTTGTAACGAAGTTTTAGCCGGTTGGCCTGGAATGATTCGAAATTACTGACGGAACTTACTTCCAACCAACGCTGCTGCGCCCCGGAGTAGATTTCCAAATCAAACGTCATCGCCGAGTTGAATCCCATATCACCACCGCACAGCAAGAGCTTGCGGTACGGAAGCTCGAGCTTTTCCAGAAGGCCCTGAACATACTGGCACATTTCATCCAACACTTCATAGGATTCTTCAGGTCTGGTGATTTGCACGATCTCCACTTTGTCAAACTGATGGAGGCGGTTAAGCCCCCGTACATGGGCACCCCAGCTGCCTGCCTCGCGTCTGAAGCAAGGCGTGTAGCCAACCTTCTTTACGGGAAGTTCTTCCTCAGTCAAGATAGCATCACGGTACAAATTCGTAATGGGTACTTCTGCTGTAGGGATAAGATAAAGTTTGTCTTCTCCGACAAAATACATCTGCCCCTCTTTGTCCGGCAGCTGGCCGGTTCCATAGCCGGAAGCTTCGTTCACAAGGATGGGCGGCTGTACTTCGTTGTAACCCGCCTTTTCTGCTTCATCCAGGAAGAAATTAATAAGAGCTCGTTGAAGTTTGGCGCCTTTGCCTTTATAAACAGGGAATCCTGCTCCGGATATCTTGGTGCCTAATTCAAAATCGATGATATCGTATTTTCTGATGAGTTCCCAATGCGGCAAGGCCTCAGGTCCAAGCTCAGGCAATGGCCCATGTTGACCTACGTTGAGGTTATCATCCGGGCCGCCTCCTTCCGGCACCCGCTCTGCGGGAACATTTGGAATCAAATACAGCACTTCCTGAAGTTGTTCTTCAACCGAATTCAATTCGGTATTCAGTTCTGCAGCAGTTTTTTTTAGCGCTGTAGTTCTCGCTTTTATTTCGTCGATCTTTTCCTTTTGTCCGGACTTCATCAGATTGCCAATCTCTTTTGCCAGGACATTCGACTCAGACAAAGTCTCATCGTTTTGCCGTTGCGTGTCCCGGCGCTTTTGGTCCAGCAATAAAGCTTTGTCCACCAACGCTTCTGCGTCCCGGAACCTACGCTTCTTTAGCCCTTGAATCACTTTCTCGCGCTTCTCGCGGACAACTTGGATCTGCAACATGAATGAATTATTTTTAAAGTCGACAAAATTACTGAACCGCGATCACATTTTTTTCGTTGCGGATTTGATAAATAGTCATTTTTGGGCTATACTTGCACTGTCAATAGGCCTTCCCGGCCATCTGAATAGATAACCCGGTATTTTTCGAGCTTCAAATTTTAGAAATCAACGATTCCATGTTTCAGACTTTTGTGCTGAAGACTCCTTTCGTAGGCGAACATTATCCTAAATAATAACCTTTTACAACCAATCTTTTCTAACCTCTCATGCATACCATTGACGACCTGAATGTCAGGCTACTGTCTGAATTAAAAGACATAGCCGAAGAAATGGGCGTGAAAAACGCCAAAAAGCTTGCCAAGCAAGAGCTCATCTACAAAATCCTCGACCAGCAAGCCATCAGTGACCCGGAAGCATCTCCCGAGAAAGAAATGGGAAATGGCGAGGCGGAACCTGAACGTAAAATGCGCCCCCGCCGGCGAGAGAATGTAGCACCTTCTCCCGCTCCTCAACCTGAAAAAGATTTGTCCAGTGATGAATTGCTGCAATCCATCGACCTCGAATTGGACAGGAGTGTTGCCCGCTTTGACGAACCTGCCGAACCTACTTCTCAGAGTACTGAGACTCCCGTTCAACAGGCCCAGGATGAACGCGCCGTAACGCGCGAAGACCGCTCTGAGCGGGAAGATCGCACCGAATTCCGGGATGACCGTCAGCAAATGCCCAAGCGCGAAAGCAACATCAAGGATTTTGATGGCGCCATTACCAACGAAGGTGTTTTAGAAATCATGCAGGATGGCTACGGCTTTCTGCGGTCTTCCGATTACAACTACCTCGCCAGCCCGGATGATATTTATGTGTCTCCTTCTCAAATCAAATTATTTGGATTGAGGACCGGTGACACCGTGCGAGGCCAGATCCGCCCCCCCAAAGAAGGAGAAAAATATTTTGCCTTGTTGAAAGTAGAGAGTGTAAATGGTA
The DNA here is from genome assembly GCA_041484175.1 of Cyclobacteriaceae bacterium. GTDB lineage: Bacteria > Bacteroidota > Bacteroidia > Cytophagales > Cyclobacteriaceae > ELB16-189. Next base: position 3,414 of record JBGPGZ010000446.1, read on the forward strand.
AAACAACAGAAGAAATTCGCGACCGGGTGGCGTTTGAGTACCTCACCCCGCTGTTCCCTGAAGAGAAGCTGACACTCAGCACCACGCCAGACAATATGTCAACGCGCATTCTTGACATGTTTTCCCCGATCGGCAAGGGCCAGCGTGGAATGATCGTTGCACAACCGAAGACGGGTAAGACCGTACTGTTGAAGCATATTGCCAACGCCATTGCCGAAAACCATCCGGAAGTCTATTTAATTGTGCTGCTCATCGATGAACGTCCGGAGGAAGTTACCGATATGGCTCGCAGCGTAAGGGCCGAGGTAATTGCTTCTACATTTGATGAACAAGCCGAACGCCATGTAAAGGTGGCTTCGATCGTTTTGGAAAAAGCCAAACGCATGGTAGAATGCGGACATGATGTGGTTATTCTTCTCGATTCCATTACCCGCTTGGCCAGGGCCTATAATACCGTCGTGCCTTCTTCCGGAAAAATTCTTTCCGGCGGTGTGGATGCCAATGCCCTGCATAAGCCCAAACGCTTTTTTGGAGCTGCCCGCAATGTTGAAAATGGTGGCTCCTTGACAATCATTGCCAC
>JBGPGZ010000447.1:0-3988 GCA_041484175.1 Cyclobacteriaceae bacterium
GGCACGGCATGGTTTCAGGGAAATGATGATGCGAGACTGGTGCGCATTGAATATAACAGCGGGAACCGAAAACCCCATGTTCAGTTGGTAGCGGATAAACCCAAGGGAGCGGTTCCCTTGTTAGTTCATTTTTCTTCCAAGGGTACACAAGATCCTGATCTTGATGAATTGAAATATGAATGGAAGTTTTTAGCAAGCGATGGTGCTGCCCTAAAGACTGTAATGGAAACTAACCCTTCGTTTACTTTTGACAAACCTGGAATTTACAAAGTACAACTGACGGTGACGGATGCAAAAGGTGAAGCATCCACTTCCGTGACTGAAATTCGCGCAGGCAATGAACCTCCTTCCTTTTCATTTGACATCACACGCGGCAACAAGACTTTTTTCTACATCGACCAGCCTTTCAGCTATGAAGTGAAGGTAAGCGACAAAGAAGATGGCAGTCTGGAAAACAGGGGCATTTCTCCCGACCAGGTTTCTGTAAGCATTGACTACCTGGAGGCTGGTATTGACAAGGCCGAGATTGCACTTGGGCATCAGCAGGCCGAAGTCACCGGAAAGTTTGCAGCCGGTAAAAAACTGATGGGGGAGAGCGATTGCAAATCCTGTCACATCATCGACAAGAAATCCATCGGTCCGATGTACAAGCAAATTGCCGCAAAGTACAAAGGCGATCCGTCGGCGGTTGAGAAATTGGCGAGCAAGGTCATTAATGGCGGTGGTGGCGTATGGGGAGAAACCGTCATGGCGGCGCATCCCCAGTTATCACTGACCGATGCCAAAGAAATTGTCAATTACATATTGAGTGTGTCCGACAGTGCAGCCGCTGGTAGTTCATTGCCAACCAGGGGCTCTTACAAATTAAGAATTCCTAAAGGCATCAGTGACCACGGAGTCGTTGTGCTAAAGGCGGCCTATACAGACAGGGGAGCTAATTCAATTCCATCTATTACGGCGGAGAAAGTAATGGTCTTAAGAAGTCCGTCTGTACCGGCCGGGTCGGCGGATGTTTCAAATGGTATACAGAAATTTAAATTACCAAACCCTCCCATTGAATTGGTGATCGGCATGAGTCATTTGGCGTATGTGGGTTTTAATCAAATTGATCTCACCGGAATTGAGCAACTGGTTTTTGCCGTGCTGGCTCCTGAAGGTCAGCTGCACGCAGCCGGTGGAACGCTGGAGGTGCGCATCGATTCTCCCACAGGAAGTGTTATTGGAGAAACGCCGACCATCGTTCCCATCAAAGGAAATGTTACCTTGCCTGTGCCTCAAATGATAAAAGTCAAACTGATTTCAACGGAGGGGCCGCATGATATCTATCTGATTTTCAAAAACGAAAAATCACCGGCGGGTCAGGCTTTATTTATTTTGTTGAATACACAATTTATCTATAACCCTGCTTCAGAATCCAGGCGAGTGGTATCCTCACGATAGTGCATGGGTTTTCATGATTTAAGGAGTGTATCCCCAAATGGGTGCAATCGTTTGCATAATTCGGGTGTCATGCTTAATTTACCATGTCAATCCGTGAGTTCCTGTTGAATAAAGACTGAACGCACGGCTTTTTGCTTATAAATTGATTGAAGGCGACCGGCCAAACTGCCTCTTAGAGCGACGCATTTTGGAAAATGATTAGCTATTGGATTCTTCATTCCAGGAACGGGTAATTAAGTCAATACATGCCGGTTCCGCGGTATGAATGGTAGAAACGAACGTACGTGCGGCTAAAAAAAAGAGTAGATCGTTTGCGAAATCGAATGCGTAATGAATATATTTAAGACTAAATGATTTTTTTTGTTCAGAATCTTTATGCAATCGTTTGAAACCTGAACAAAGATGAAATCAAACTCCTTTTAACACAAAACAATTAACCCCAAACCAATTCTATGATGATGAAAATTTACAAAAGTATGAGGCGAACATTGTTGATTTGCCTCTGGCTATCGTCATCTTTTGCGGTCTTCGCTCAGGAAAGGGTCGTTTCCGGAACCGTGAAAGACGAAACAGGTTCAGCAGTACCTGGAGTAAATGTGCTGGTTAAAGGTACCACGTCTGGTACCCTGACCGATGCAAGTGGTCAATTCAAGATCAATGCTAAAGATGCTGACGTACTCTTGTTCACCTTTGTTGGTTATGCTGCGACGGAAGTTCCCGTTGGAAGCCAAACCAACATCGATGTGTCGCTGAAGCCCGATGTAACTTCCCTGGAGGAAGTAATCGTCACGGGCTATTCTATTGACAAGCGAAGGGAACTAACCGGTTCGGTATCAACCGTAAAGGCGAAAGACTTGACGTTTGCTCCTTCCGGAAACGTAGAACAAATGTTGCAAGGTCGGGTAGCCGGTGTTACGGTTATTTCGAACGGACAGCCCGGTACCACCAGCCAGATTCGCGTACGCGGCTTTGGAGCTTTTGGCGGTAACCAACCACTCTATGTTGTAGATGGAGTTCCAACCCAGGATGTTTCATTTCTTAATCCCGATGACATTGAGACCACAACCGTTTTGAAGGATGCAGCCTCTGCTTCCATTTATGGTGCAAGAGCTGCTGCGGGTGTGATTGTTTACACAACCAAAAGAGGTCAAAGAGGTAATAAGAAATTGAGTGTGACCTATGATAACATGATCGGGTTCACGAACCCTGGCAGCGGTCAGAAAATGATGAATCCAACGGATTTTGCAGATTGGACGTGGAATGCGATCAAGCATACCGAAGATGCCAATGCTGCAACCGCTGGTGTCGCTCCTGATTATGCTACTGCTATTTCAAAGTTTAATCATCCTCAATTTGGAAAAGGTCTCACGCCCGTACTACCCGATTATCTTATGGTGGGTGGAACACCCGGTGTGAGCGGCACTGTTGACCTTGCTGCGGAAAAGCTAAAATATAATATTGATCCCAGGAACGGTTCTACCTATCAGGTAATCGCTGCCAACAAAAGCGGGACAGATTGGTATAAAGAAATCACCGACAATGCTCCCGTTGTCCGGCAGACGCTTGGTTTTAGCGGAGGCGGTGAACATCACAGGTTCTACCTGGGTTTGAGCGCGCAAGACCAGAAGGGTATTCTTGTAAACAATAGCTTCAAGCGCTATGCCTTCAGAGCCAATACAGAATTTGATGTTTCCAAGAAATTAAGAATCGGCGAAAACCTTCAGTTTACTTACCGGCAAGCACTCGGTATATCAGGCGCCAACGGTGGTCAGGGAATTGCGGCAGACGAAAACGATATCTTGTCTGCATTCCGTATGCCCTCCATCATTCCGGTGCATGACGTATTTGGTGGTTACGCGGGAACAACGGCCAAGGGCTTTAATAATCCCAGAAACCCGGTGGCAACCAGAGAGGGGATTGCCAATGACAGAATTTTTCAAGGGAGTGGTTTTGGTAATGTCTATGCAGAATTAGATCCCATACCGGGGTTGACGCTGCGCACGAGTATCGGTGGGAATTACAGCCAGTTTGGCCAGCGCAATTATTCACGGTGGCAGTATGAAAACTCCGAGAATAACTCAGCCTTTGGATTTGGACAATCCTCGGGATATTCTTTAGCGTGGACTTTTACCAATACCGCTACTTATAAGAAGGTGTTTGGAGACCACGCTATCGATGTGCTTGCCGGGCAAGAGGCGTTAAACACGGGCGCAGGTTGGAATTTAAGTTCTTCAGGATTGAACCCATTCTCATGGGATCCCAATTTTATTAACATTACCAACGTCGGATCCAGGGTTACAAATAGCAACCAGTTCAAAGGGGTGACTTTCTCGTCTTATTTTGGCCGGGCAAATTATGTTTTCAAAGAGAAGTACATTTTGGGCGCTGTTATTCGCAGGGATGGCTCATCACGCTTTGGGGCTAATAGCCGGTACGGTGTGTTCCCGGCAGTTTCTGCTGCATGGAGAATTTCATCTGAAAACTTTATGCAGTCTCTTTCCTTTGTCAGCGACCTGAAGATCCGGGGCGGTTATGGGTCCATGGGTAA
>JBGPGZ010000448.1:0-3977 GCA_041484175.1 Cyclobacteriaceae bacterium
GATGATGATCTCATTGTGTATGGTTGCCATCGTGTTATTTTTCCGCGAGTGACCTGATGTTGGCAAGGATCTGCTCCTGCGCCTTGCCGATCATTCTTTTTATGACGAGGCCATTTATGATCATCGCCATTACGTTGACTGGTGGTAGAATGTTTCGTTGATCACTTTCGTCCGGGTATCATTTGCAGTTTCATGCCTTACAGGTTTATTATCCAATTGTTAATTGCAAGCATAAATGTAAGGCAATCCACTTGTAAAATGCAAGTGGATTTGTACTTTTGTGTCACCGAACATGAAAAAGAAGAAGAAGAAGATCGAGTACCGGTCCGAATGCCCGATCAGCACGGCGATCGACATCTGGGGAGACAAGTGGTCATTGCTGATCGTCAGGGATATGATCTTTAAAGGAAAGAAGACCTATGGCGATTTCCTTAACGGCGGCGAGCAGATCGCAACCAATATCCTCGCCGACAGGCTGGCCATCCTGGAAAGGGGGGGAATTATTGTCAGGCAAAAACATCCGGATAGCAAAGCAAAGATTCTTTACACGCTATCGCCAAAAGGGGTGGACCTGATACCAGCGCTGGTGGAGATTATCTCCTGGAGTGAGAAATACCACGATGTTCATCCGCAGGCTCAAGAGTTTGCCAAGGCCGTAAGAAAGGACAAGAAAGGCCTGATCGGGCAATTGATGGGTGGATTTCAAAAGTAGGTACTAAAACACAAAACCTCAGATCCTGGAGATTACGAGGTTTTGATTTTGTCTCACCCACCGAAGCATCTGCGAAGGTGGGCTTGGTTACCGATGAGCCCGCCTGCGCCAAAGCTCCGGTGGACGATGCAGAGGAGGAGGGATTCGAACCCCCGGAACCTTGCGGTTCAACGGTTTTCAAGACCGCCGCATTCGACCGCTCTGCCACTCCTCTGTATTACTAAATTGCTCTCCACCTGTTACCCCCCACCCGGAACCTTGCGGTTCACCGGTTTTTGCCATCCCTTGGGGCAAGACCGCCGCTCCCGATACTATCGGGACAACCGCCCTGCGACTCCTCTCCGGGATGAGGAGGGCCGGGTTACATACGGAGTGCAAAAGTAATCCTAAAATCACTTCCCGCAAACGAGGTCCGAATATCCGCGACCTTTCTTACTCTTCACTAAAATCCGGAAACGTCTTCTTCAGTTCCTTGTCTTTGTAATCCGGATAAGCAGATTTGCTTGCATCCAATTCCAGCAGATCCAGTTTCTGATTGTTGATGATCAACGAGAGCTTATCCCTGTCGGGATCAAATTCCTTGCCTCTCCGGGCCGACTTCAGCGCATATTGACGCGCAAAATTGTCGCCCTCGACCTGGAGCTGGTTTTGGATCTCCACATTGATCTTCTGCTTATCGAGGATGTCGTTCTTGGACTTGCCAATCACCTCGGTCGCCTCCAGCGTACCCAGCGTCAACACGGTGGTGCCGCCAATACCGGAAACAATTTTTGAATTCTGTGTAGGAAGCACTAAAGGGGAAATGCCTGTGGTTGCACCCAAAGAAGCATTTACAATGGCCCGGTGTTTTTTACCCTTTTTCGCCTGCTTGTAGGCGCGGTTCAACTTCTCATGGTTGTAGGCAAGCCGATCAATCAGGGCCTTGGCCATCACCAGGGAACTCCTGTACTTCTGATATAAAAGCTTGTCCTTTTCAACAAGGTTTTCAGCGTCGTTTACCAATACCTTCACCTTTCGCTGCACCCGGTTATTGTCTTTATCCAGTGCATAAAAAGTAATTTCTACTTTTCTTGTTTTTTCGGCGTCATCCGTAAACGCGTACCCGGGCGTCCACGTAAATTCGGATTGCGTGTTGGTGTTGGTGCGTAAACTGGATCGGGAAACGCGGTTGTCTGAACTGATAAAGTCGGTGCCCTTGATGTCTTCATCACCGTTGGGATCCGTCACGTAAATTTTCAGATTGACATGTTCATCTTCTTTGATGACCATGGTAGAATCTCCCGGTACGATCAACATCTCCGGCGGCAAATCCTGCTGCGTTTGCGCGATGCGAATTTTGCCCGTGGTCGAGGCCTTCTCAGGCTGGTCCTCCACCATAAAACAAATTACCAACGGGTTACCTTTCAATGCATTAAACTGATTTCGCGAGGGACTCCATGTGAGCAGTCCGCCGGAACTTAGATTGGCGCCTTCCGGCATTTCCGATTGAATAGACTTGAAAACCAATGGATCCTCGTCAGAATCCGTGACATAGTCGGAGGAGATCTGGTAGCGGTTAGCGGATGCCTGCCTGACATAAAACACCGGCAAATCTTCCACCACCGGAGGGCGGTTTTTATGGAGAACGGTAAATGTAATGGGTTGCCTGAGCCTTCGCCCATCGGCCCAGTCTGCCTGAAAAATAACTGCGAACTCTTTTTGATTTTCAAGCCGGCTCACAAAATCATAGGAGGGTTTCCAGGAGAAATTTCCCAGGGTGTCAAATTGAATCCCCGAGCCGTTGATGCCTTCGAGCCGGAATGTCGTCGGCTTTAAGGAGTCGATGGCGGTTACTTTGAAATTGAGCGATTCGCCCTCCACAATTGTGTTCCAGTTTGGCTGCACCGGAAAAACCATTTGCTGGGCAGAAAGCCCGCTGCACGCACTCATCCAAACGATAAAAAAAAATTTTACTTTCATCTCTCAAAAACGAGCTGCAAATTTAAACCACGATTTTATCTGATTTAAGCTATTAAAGTGATTTTTATTACCCCTGTTTCCTATGGCCAAAAGTAATAAAGGAGCCCAAACAAAAAGTAAGTATAACTTTTTTGATGACGTCTACGAGGTCGTCAAACTCATACCGAAAGGCCGGGTGACCAGTTATGGGGCTATTGCCAGTTACCTGGGTACAAAGATGAGCGCCCGAATGGTCGGTTGGGCCATGAATGCCGCGCATGGACTCCCAAAGGTCCCAGCGCACCGGGTAGTCAACCGGCAAGGGTTGCTGACGGGCAAAAGTCATTTTGAGACCCCCCATGCCATGCAAAGAAAATTGGAAAAAGACGGAGTAAAGGTTTTAAACGACAAGGTCAAGGACTTTGACAAGCGCTTCTGGGACCCCGCAAAGGAGTTAGTTTAGGCCGAAAATTGAACTGATTTTCCCAAAAGGGGAAGCATTCCGTTCCTGGACCTTCAAAATCACGCAGAAAACAGATAATTCTTACACGGCACAGGTTTGGCATTTGTACGTCTAAACAAACGCACAAATCATGAAAACTGCTGTAAAATCACTCGCCTTCGCATTTGCACTGGCCTTGACTTCTTCAGCTTCATTCGCCACCTCGGTTGCTCAACCCTTATCCATTGAGGTGGTGTCTACTAAATATTCGAACCTCTTTGTGTTTAAGGTAGACAGAAAATTCAAGGGCGCAATGGTTGAAATCTATTATTCGGACGGCGACCTGGTTGCTTCTGCGCCCCTGAGCAAACGGAAAATGATTATCAATTTCTGTGACGTAAAGCCCGGCACCTACACAATCAAAGTAATAAAGAACAACAAGACTCAGGAATTTGAATACGTGAGAAAATAATTCCGAAAAGCTAATAACGTACTAACGAAATGAAAACGATTAATAAAATAGCCCTGGTGATCTTCATATTTGGTGTGACTTCCGCCTTCGCAAAAAATACCAACGCCCAGAGTCAATCCAAACAGCACACTGCTTCTTATTCTAAAATGGAAAAGGAAATCGGTGCGGCGCTGAAGGGAATCTCTAACAAATCAATCGTTTCAGAAAAAAGATATAAAAAAAGAATAGTTGATTTTTTTCAAATGGATCCTGCGCGTTCAAAATTTCAAATTGGAAAGAAAACCGTAACCGGTCTGTGTTAAGATATTGCGTACTCTAGTGCTTTAATCGGATCGAAGGCCGTCAGTGATGATGGCCTTCTTTCTTTAACCGCTGATCCACACTGATCACACTGATTACGTACCACTGATCAC
>JBGPGZ010000449.1:0-3972 GCA_041484175.1 Cyclobacteriaceae bacterium
AACTCTTGTGGTGTATCGAAGCGAAGAAACGGATGGGGTGACACGTACTCCGGTCATTGGGCCTTGGTCATTAGGCCTTGGTTCATGGGCCTTGGTCATTAGGCCTTGGGCCTTGGTCATCAGTCATTAGGCCTTGGTCATTAGGGGGATGCGGTTATGGATCTAAGTTAGTGCCAGATGTGAGTGGCATGGCATTTAATCCTAGCGTACTCGCCAAGCCCAATTTGTTGTTAAGACCGCATCTACCAATGACCAAGGCCCAATGACTAAATGACCGATTATTCATACCGAAGCGCCTCCACGGGATTAGCCCGGGCCGATCGGAGGGTATGGTAACTGATGGTTATCAGTGCGATGGCCAGGGCCACAAAACCACCTATCAAAAACAACAAGGGGTTTATTCCGATCCGGTAAGCGAAGTTCTCAAGCCACGCCGATAACAAATAATAGGTGATCGGGCTAACCAAAATAAACGAAATCAGAATGAGTTGAGTGAAGTTCCTTGATAAGAGTATGGTGATCTGAATTTCAGATGCTCCCAATGCTTTTCGAATTCCGATCTCCTTAATTTTTCGTTCGGTTGTGATGGCCGCGAGCCCAAACAAGCCCATGCAGGAGATCAGGATCGCAAGGACCGCCATGATCGTGACCACCGAACTCATCTGCTGATCGGAGCGATACAATTTCTCAAAGTCCTCATTGAGGAACCGATGAGTAAATGGATAGGAAGAAATGTTCTTTTCCCAGACGTTTTTGACTGCGGCAATGGCCTCTTTTGCATGTGTGCCGTCAATCTTGACGGACAATTCGTCATAACCCCAGTTGGGATGACAAACCAGGGAGAGCGTGTTAATCTTATGATGCAAAGAGTTGAAATTAAAATCCTTGACAACGCCAATAATCGTACCCAGGGAATCATTGTGATACCAACTGTGTCCGGCAGGTGTCCCAACCGGTTCCTTTAGATGAAGTTCACGGGCCATTGATTCGTTAATGATAAATGCCTTCCCTTTGTCGGTTAGGAAATCCCTGGAGAAGTTCCTTCCCTCGATCAGTTTCATGCCATAGACCTGGAGGTAATCGTAATCAACGTTCACATTGGAAGGGGTAAAAGAAACAATTCCGGTATCTGACTTCACTTTAAATCCCCATTGATGAAAATTGTTTCCGAGGGTTTGACCGGCGGCAGTCACTCCTTGCACGTACGGACTTCGGAGCAACTCGGTTTTCAAAACCTCAAACTTCTCGTTGGCCTCCCCATTCAGGTCCACCAGCATGATCTGATCTTTAATGAACCCCAGGTCGGTGTTTTTCATAAAATAAAGTTGCTGGACAACAATGAGGGTACTCACAATCATCGCCAGCGCCAATCCAAACTGCAAGACCACGAGCGAACTGCGGAATACAGACTTACCTTCCGTCTTGGATCCGCCTTTCAACACCTGGGACATATTGAACGAAGTCATGTAAAAGGAAGGGTAGATGCCGGTGATTAAACCAAGGAAGAGGGTAGCAACCAGAATCAATAGAAGCTGCCAGGGGTGTGCCAGTAAAGATCCCAACAACAATTGTCTGCCAATGAGTTGATTAAGCAAGGGTACAAACAGGAGATCAAGCAACGCGGCCAATCCCAGGGCCATGACTGCCATCAAGGTAGATTCAAAAATAAACTGTCCGAAGAGCTGCAATTTTTTCGCGCCTACCGACGAGCGCACACCGATTTCCTTCCACCGGTGTGATGCCCGCGCCGTGGTGAGGTTCATAAAGTTGACACCGGCAATGAGCAAGATAAAAACACCGACGACCGTAAACACATCCAGGTAGGAACCGTTAAACTTGCGGTAGTTGTTATAATCATGTTCAATGTCAGTAGAGTTCAAATGGACTTCCGGCAAGGGCTGAAGAAAAAGTGTGTAGTTCTTGACGATGTCCTTTTCACCGGTGTGCCTTATCAGAAAGTCGGGAAATTTTGCTTCCAGTGCCTTCACTTGCGAATTGGGTCGAAGCACCAGGTAGGTGTTCAGAAAATTTCCGTCCCAATTCGTATTAAAAGTCGAATCCAAACGGATGAAAGTGGAAATTGACTGCAGCGCGTCAAACTGGAGGTGTGAGTTTTCGGGTACATTTTTTAGTACGCCGGTGATCTTGTATTCCCGTTTGCGTATGGTAATCGTGCTGTTGATCGCTTCATGCGGATTTCTAAAGAACTTCTTTGCCGTTCCTTCGGTAACGACGATCGTATTGGGCTCATCGAGCGCGGTCGCACGGTCCCCGTCCAGCAATTCAAAATCAAATATTTCAAGGAAAGTGCTGTCCACGGCGGCCACGTCATCGATCAGGAATTGGTCTTCTCCTTTCATAAACACCTGCTTGCCGCGCATCCAGAAACGCGTAAAATCGGCAACCTCCGGATAGTCGCTGCTCATGGCGGGCCCCATCCCACCCATTGTCAATGCCACTTTTTGCACGGTGGTGCCCGTGAAATTCTGCACTTCGTCCAGACGATAAATCACATCGTGTTTTTTGTGAAAAGCATCAAAGCTCAATTCATCCTCAATAAACAAGTAGATCACCAGGCAGGATGCAAGGCCAATGGCCAAACTGAACATATTGATCAGCGCATACAGCGGATTTCGACGAATGGTGCGAAGGGCAATGGCAAGGTAGTTGCGTATCATAATGGAAGGTTATTGGCTGAATACTTAGGAATTAAACGATCGTTACGACCATTGCGGACAATTTTCGGCGAGAAACTCTCTCGTTCCGGTCTGGAATCCCTGGTTACTGCCCCCATTTGGAATCGATAAAACACAATAAAAAAAAATTTGCTATTATTGAATAATAAATTCACACACTTATGTCTAAATCACAGGATAAAAAGAAGGAAGAAAAGAAAAAGCCTACCAAAACTTTAAAAGAAAAGAGGGCTGAAAAGAGAGCAAAAAGAGAAGCAAGAGGCTAATTCCTGCTTCCCTGTTTCAAAGCACTCCTTCGCTGAATCTCGCCAGCGGGGTCCGGTATTTGTATTTGTGTCATAATTTTCGGGCACTTGTAACAGGTACCGGAAAGGAATGCATCATTTTACGGTATGGCCTTGCGATAACAATTCCGGCTGACGAAATTTGCGTTCATGACTGCTTCATCCGTTTTTTCTCGTGGAGGATCAAAGGTCATTGTCAAGGAGCCGCCAGTTAAGGCCAAGCCAGAGATCGAGCCGGATGTGTCTACCTCGATTGATCCGGCTTCGCTTCAGGATTCTTATGTTTATGTTCATTGTCATTTTGACAATCCCGGGGCCAACACACTGATTCGTATCTGGAAAAGCACTTTTCTTCTTGACCACACTTCGGACGCAAAGTCCGAACTTGTCCACCTTGAGAATATTTCTTTGGCCCCGCAGTGGACATTGATCCCCGATGGCATCACCTTTTCTTTTCTCCTGATTTTTTCCGCACTCCCCTCATCGTGCCGGCAATTTGATCTGCGCGTAGAAATCCCGCAGCCAGGAGGATTTTGGGTTAAGAATATTCAGCGCAATGATACAGATGTGTATCATATTACCATTGAGTAGTCTGATGGTCAGCGCAAACCTTCTTTTACGTATTCCTGGTGTTTTCGTGCCTTGGTGGGAATGATACCATTACTTTGACCTGAAGTCAAAACGCAATAATAAAAACCAATTGGTTCTGTTGACACAGAATCTTAGCGGCCACCAAGTTCAAGACATCATTGGGGTATGCCATTTATGTCAATTGCCAAAAAATGAATAACTTGCAAGCGCCAACCTGATTTGCTTATCCATTTTAACGCTAATTATGATCACTATGAAAAAGAAAATTATCATCGGCGTAGTTATTGTGCTGGTTGCGGCTGTTGCCTACGCAGCCTATCTTTTTCTCGGCACAAGGAAGAGTCCGTCGAGAACAACAACGTTCAGTTATTCCGGACTGGATATAAAGGTGGTGTATTGCC
>JBGPGZ010000450.1:0-3967 GCA_041484175.1 Cyclobacteriaceae bacterium
CAATAATCCGTCTTGCCGCCCCAACGGTCATTTCAATGTTAACCTTATCATCCTTTACTATGAACCCAGAGCCTGCAAAACCGTCAAAATACATAAGCTTAAAAAACTTACGATCTTTCATAATTGTCAAATATGCCTTTGCATACTCAACAAGTATTTCAATTTTTACTTTAGTCCAGTCACCGCCAAATTGGTTCATTGCCTTGTTTGATTATTGGTTAGGTCAATTTACTTTTATTGCCCTTTTTTTGTGTATTCCTTACCCACAATTCTGCGGCTAAAAAGGTTCAGGCAGAGGGACCAAAGCAATTCGCCTTGATTCTACTTCCTCGTCCCTCGTACTTCGTCCCTCGTACCTTTACTCTTTACTTCTTGCTTCTCAACTTCTGAGTTTATCCCTTAAAAATATTCATCTCCATCTTCACCCGCTTGCTCACATCAAGCGTGACGGCACGCATGAGTTTTTCGGAACCGTGTTTGTGCTTGATCCTGTCTATGGCCTCGTAGAGACTGATGCTTTCTTCGGTATCGTCAAAGAGGCTGATCTGATAGTTGCCATGCACCAGCCCGCTGAGACGCACTCCCACCAGGCGCAGCAACATCCGGCGGTTGTATAGTCGCTCAAACAACTCAAGTACCATTCTTAGCAGCAAGTGATCGGACGACGTGTACGGAATATGAATTTGCTTTGTCTCGGTATCAAAATTGGAATAGCGGATCTTTACGGTGAGGCACGAGGTAAGTTTTTTTTGTTCGCGCAGTTGAAAGGCCACCTTCTCCACCATCGCAATGAGGATGGATTTGAGTTTCTTCACATCGATGGTATCGCTGTCGAAAGTGCATTCGGTAGAGATGGATTTTTGTTCGCGGTATGAAACAACGGGGCTGTCGTCAATGGCATGTGCTTTGTTCCAGAGGCTGAGACCATTTTTGCCAAAGGCGCTGTACAAAAATTTCATCGGCATCCCGCGCAGCGTAGCCACCGTACGCACACCCATGTCGTAAAGAAAGGAGGCCGTTTGTTTTCCCACCATCGGAATTTTTTCGATCGACAGGGGCGCGAAGAAATCTTTTTCTTCGCCTGCGGGAATTTGCCGTTCTGCATTGGGTTTGAATTCAGCAGTAGCAACTTTTGATACCAGCTTATTGACTGACAGCGCCATGGAGATCGGCAGCCCGCTTTCTTTGATGATCGCCTGCCGGAGTTCTTTGGCCCAGGTGAAGGTGCCGAAGAAGCGGTCGAGCCCGGTGGCGTCGATATAAAATTCATCGATGGAGGCTTTTTCAAAAAGCGGCGCCCTGTCTTCAATGACTTGCGTAACCAGGTGCGAGTGGATGCTGTAGGCTTCCATGTCACCGGAGATCACCGTGGCATCCGGACAAAGCTGAAGGGCCAGGTACATCGGCATGGCCGAGTGCACCCCAAAACGACGGGCCTCATAACTACACGCAGCCACCACACCCCGACGGCTGCTGCCGCCCACAATCAACGGCTTTCCTTTGAGCCGGGAGTTGCGTTTGCACTCAACAGCCACAAAAAAGGCGTCTAAATCAAGGTGTATGACAGATCGCTCCATTACTAAAATAATTAGTAAATATATACTAAAGCAATTAGCTAAAAATAGATTTTTTGTTTTTTTTGGCTGAAAAAGAGCCTTTTTCCAATATCATTTACTCGGTGTCTTTTGGGAGCGACTGGTCGCATCCCAGAAACCGAGCTAAAACCGCGTCCTACGCAAGTTTATGGCAGGCAAACCCCTGGATTTGGCGCGAGGGTGCAGGCGTTGCGTTAGGACATTAAACCGTTTAAATTAATGACCTATTATAGATGAAATCTTTTTTAGGCTTTCTATTCTTGTGTTGTTTCAACATTTCCTGTCAAAGTCAAAAGACCACGCAGGAATTTGAAATCATTATCCACGGAGGAACCATTTATGACGGCTCGGGCAGCCCGCCTTTTGTTGGAGACGTAGCGATTAATGCCGACACGATCGCTGCCATTGGCGACTTATCGGCGTCGCATGGCAAAAAAGAAATTGACGCCGGTGGATTGGCCGTAGCCCCCGGTTTTATCAACATGCTCAGCTGGGCCGATGCCACGCTGCTGAAGGACGGTCGCTCGATGAGCGACATCAAGCAAGGCGTGACGCTTGAAGTCTTTGGCGAAGGATGGAGCCCCGGCCCAAGAAAAGATTCAACAAAGACCTTCCCCTGGAAGACGCTGGGCGAATATTTCAATCATCTCCAAAGGAAAGGAACAAGCCCCAACTTTGCATCCTTTGTTGGTGCCACCACCGTGCGGTCCTATGTGTTGGGGGACGAAAATCGAAAACCGACAGCCAAGGAACTGGATCAAATGAAATCACTGGTACGCCAGGCGATGGAAGAGGGCGCCATGGGGCTTGGTTCTTCCCTGATTTATGCGCCGGCCGACTACGCATCCACAGAGGAATTAGTTGAGCTAAGCAAAGTCGCCGCTGCCTTCGGAGGTATGTACATCACACACATGCGCAGCGAAAGCGATCGGATTTACCTGGGGTTGAACGAAACGTTCCGCATTGCCAGAGAGGCCGGCATCCGTACTGAGATTTATCATTTGAAGATCAACCAAAAATGGAACTGGAACAAGATTGATACGGTGATTGCCAGGATTGACAGCGCTCAACGCGCTGGATTGAAAATCACCGCTGATATGTACACCTATGCTGCCAGCGGCACCGGACTCACTGCGCGACTCCCCACGTGGGTGCAGGAGGGGGGTAGCGCGGCGATGCGCAAGCGATTGAAAAATCCCGCAACAAGAAAAAGAGTTTTGAGAGAACTGGAGCTTGGCATTCCAAACAAAAACGGTGACCCTGGCGATGTTTTGCTATTGGGATTTCGCAAGGATTCACTCAATAAGCGCTACCGGAACAAACGGCTGGATCAAGTCGCTTTACTGCATGGCAAGAATGCGGACGAGACGATGCTTGATCTGATCGTCGCCGACCGGTCGTCTGTGTCTTCAATTTTCTTTTTGATCTCTGAAGACAACGTAAAGCGGATGCTGCAGTTGCCGTACGTGAGCATCTGTTCGGACGCCTCCTCGATACCTTCAGAGAAGCCATTTATCGACGACGGTACTCATCCGCGCACGTATGGAAGTTTTGCCCGGCTTCTTGCAAAATATGTGCGCGAAGAAAAACTGATGACGCTGGAAGAAGCGGTGCGTAGGATGACGTCCTTACCCGCCGCCAATTTGAAGTTGAAGAAGAGAGGAAATTTGCGGCCGGGTTTCTTTGCAGACCTCGCGCTTTTCGATCCGCAAAAAATTCAGGATCATGCTACCTTTGAGGAGCCACATCTATATGCTACCGGTATGAAGCACGTGTTTGTCAATGGCACTCAGGTATTGGAAAATGGAGAACATACAGGGGTTTTTCCCGGACGATGCGTTCGCGGCCCAGGTTGGAAGAGATCGAACCCATAATCATGAAAGACCGCTTCTCACGCCACGCCCGGCAATACGCCGCCTTCCGGCCGACGTATCCGCCCGCACTCTATGATTTTATTTTCAGTCACGTCAATCATTTTGATGCCGCCTGGGATTGCGGCACCGGCAATGGACAAGTTGCCCGCGATCTGTCCAAAAAATTCTCGAAAGTATTTGCCACCGACATCAGCCCCAAGCAACTTGAAAACGCCGAACCGGCCGATAATATTTTTTATTCAGTCGCCGGTGAATGGACCGATTTACCGGACCTGTCTTTTGATCTGATTACGGTCGGCCAGGCCATCCATTGGTTTGACCGGGATCGATTTTATCTCGAAGTAAAGCGCGTGGGAAAGCCTGGTGCTTTGTTGGCCGTGTGGGGATATGGTCTGTTAAGTATCCGTGAGGGAATTGATTCTCATCTAAGACATTTCTATACACAGGTCGTAGGCCCGTACTGGGACAAGGAGCGCAGACTGATTGATGAAGAATACC